>JADFWF010000171.1 GCA_015222965.1 Pseudomonadota bacterium
CAGATGCCCGGCCGTATCGTTGGCCGTACTGTTGATCTGGATGGTAAAGAAGGTTTTGTGCTCACCCTGCAGGCGCGGGAACAACATATCCGCCGTTCAAAAGCGACCTCGAACATCTGTACCAACCAGGGTCTGGTGGTGACAGCGTCGACCATCTATATGGCGATACAGGGTGCTAAGGGTCTGGAAAACACGGCGGCCGCCTGTTTTGCGAATAATAATCTGCTGGTCGAAAAATTGTCTGCGATCGCCGGTGTTGAAAAAATATTCAGTGGTACACACTTCCACGAGACCGTGTTGCAATTAAATGCGCCGGCTAGCGAAGTGTTAAGCGGCCTGATGGATAAAGGCATCCTTGGCGGTTACGACCTGTCTCTGGATTATCCTGAGCTGGGAAATGCGATATTGGTCTGTACCACCGAGATGCGCAGTGAAGAAGATATTGATGCTTATGTAAAAGCGATGCAGGAAGTGCTGAATTCTTCTGACGCTGGCGTTGCATCACTGGCGGAGACAGCATAATGTTAATTTTTGAACATTCATCAAAAGGGCGCAACGGTTCACCTCAGTCACCGTTTGAAAAAGCATCCGTTACTTCGCTCCCGGAAAATCTATTACGCAAAAATAGCGCAGCGTTACCCGAAGTCTCCGAGTTGCAGGCGGTGCGTCACTACACACGTCTATCACAAAAAAACTTTTCCATCGATACAGAATTTTATCCGCTGGGCTCCTGTACCATGAAGTACAACCCGCGCGCCTGTAATACGCTGGCGATGTTGCCGGGTTTTTTAAATGCGCATCCGTTAACGCCTGATGCACAGAACCAGGGTTTCCTCGCCTGTATGCACGACCTGCAGTCGATGTTATGCGAGGCTACTGGAATGGCGGCATTTTCATTGGCACCGATGGCTGGTGCACAAGGTGAATTTGCAGGTGTGGCGATGATAGATGCTTATCATAAATCATGCGGTGATGATGAGCGTAAAGAAATCCTGGTGCCTGATGCAGCGCATGGTACTAATCCGGCTACGGCGGTGATGTGTGGCTTCACCGTAAAAGAGATTCCTACACTGGATAATGGTGACGTTGATCTAGAAGCATTGAAACAAGCGGTGGGACCGCAGACGGCAGGCCTGATGTTGACCAATCCATCAACACTGGGTGTGTTCGAACGCAACATTGAAGCGATCGCAAAAGTGGTTCACGAAGCTGGCGGTCTACTGTATTACGATGGCGCTAACCTGAATGCGATCCTGGGAAAGATCCGTCCCGGCGATATGGGGTTTGATGTAATCCATTCAAACCTGCATAAAACATTCTCTACACCACATGGTGGCGGTGGCCCCGGTTCCGGTGCTGTCGGTGTTGCTGAACGTCTGATACCTTTTCTGCCTTTACCGGTGGTTGCCAAGGAAGAGAATAGTTATCGCTATCTGACGGCAAACGACTGCCCGCAAAGTATCGGACGTCTATCTGCATTCATGGGTAATCCGGGTGTGCTGTTACGCGCTTATATCTATATGCGTTTTCTTGGCCGTGAAGGCATGGTGCGCGTCGCTGAGTTTGCCACATTGAATGCAAACTATATGATGGCTGAAGCAAAACGCCGCGGTTTTACATTAGCAATCGATAACCGCCGTGCCAGTCATGAGTTTATTATCACGCTGAAAAATGAAGCACGTGATTTTCATGTTTCAGCGATGGATTTTGCTAAACGCCTGCTGGATTTAGGTTACCACGCACCGACAACTTACTTCCCTCTGTTAGTACCGGAGTGTCTGTTGATCGAACCGACAGAAACAGAAGCCAAAGAAGCGCTCGATGGTTTTATGGATGCATTGGAACAGATCAAACAGGAAGCCGAAACTGATCCTGATATTTTGCATGCGGCACCGCAAACGCTGCCAGTGAAGCGTCTCGACGAGGTGAGGGCTGCTAAGCAGCTGGATCTGGCTTTTAAAGCGGAGCTTTAGAAGCAATGAATAATGAACAATGAATAGTGAATAATGGAAAAAAAATATTGTGAACAGAGTATAGGCACTAGTTTTTAGTTTTTAATTATTCACTATTCATTGTTCATTATTCATTGTCGAAAAAAGCTACGCTTTTTCGACCCGGTTTCGGCCGTTCTCTTTTGCCATATATAGAGCGATGTCAACGCGTTCAAACAAACTTTCCTCATCATCTTTTTCAGCATTAAATTCGGTTACTCCAAAACTGCTGGTTAAACGGCCAACGTTTTGAAATTCGTATTTTTCAATATCATTACGTAACCGTTCGGCATGGATCAACGCACCGCTCAGATCAGTCTCTGGTGTTAATATGATAAATTCTTCTCCGCCATAACGGGCGAAAATATCTG
Source organism: Pseudomonadota bacterium (assembly GCA_015222965.1). GTDB lineage: Bacteria > Pseudomonadota > Gammaproteobacteria > SZUA-229 > SZUA-229. The sequence continues at coordinate 2,363 of JADFWF010000171.1, forward strand.
CGCTGCGATTTGCGCTGGAGACGATCTCCGTGATTTTTTCAAGTACCTCGTCACCGGCCAGGTGACCGAAGTTATCGTTTACATCTTTAAAATGATCGAGGTCAAAGAAGATGACGGAAAAAGTGCCGCCGTAACGTTTGACCTTATCGATCTCAGCGTCAAGAAAATGGGAAAAGTGCAGTCGATTATAAATATGCGTAAGTGAATCCGTATATGCCATGGTGCTTAATTTCTCACTTAATATTTTAATATGGGCGAGCATAAAGCCAAATATCAGTCCGGCGATTATCGGGATAATGAATGAGATGGCGGTGAAGTCTATCCTGAGGATAGCAACAGTATGGATGATGTTTAACACAGACATGATGAAGCAGCTCATGCTGATATACAGCAGATAGCTAAACAGCTTTTGTTTGGGTGCGACTTCTGTGCTCATAAACATTGTCGAAAACAGCATCTAATGATAGTGTAATAACTTATAGTGTATCCTATCGTTAAACGGCAGGTTTTTCATCTTATTGAATAGTTCGGGAGACTATTATGAAAACAGGAAAATTGATTCACCGTATCTGTACTACATTTTTTATGCTGTTATCTTTTGCTCTTTTCTCAGCAGCAACCCAAGCACGTCAGCTTGATGATGTCACTATGCCAGATAGTGTGACACTAGATGGCACTGATGTGGTTTTGCAATTAAATGGCATGGGTTATCGCACCAAGTTTATTTTTGATGTCTATGTTGGTGGGCTCTATACAGAATCTAAAGTTAATTCGCGTGATGCAGTGCAGGCACTAAAAGGTCCAAAGCGTGTCATACTGCATATGATTCACGATGAAGTCAGCCGTGAAAAAATAACCGGTGGCTGGAATGACGGATTTGAAGCAAATAACAGTGATGAGCAGCTGGAAAAATTACAGGCACGTATAAAAGTGTTTAATGGTTATTTCCCTGACTTAAAAAAAGATGATGTGATGCTGTTTGATTATATTCCTGCGACAGGAACACGTGTAACGATCAATGGAGAAGTAAAGGGTGTTGTTGAAGGAGCTGATTTTTATTCCGCAATGCTTGATATCTGGCTGGGTGAAGAGCCTGCAGATGATGATCTGAAAGATGCGATGCTGGGTGAAGAGGACGATTAGTTTTCTGCGGCTGGCCTGTCTTATTTCAGGATGCAGCAGCTAATTCTGCTGCCGCATCACGAAAAGTCGCTTCAGCAACCACACCCGTTAGAACTCTGCCGCCAAACACGAAGCTGGGTACGCTCTGAATATCGTGTTTGCGTGCAGAGTTAAAATTTTCAAGCAGACGTTGCTGATGTTTATCATCGGTCCATGCTGAGTCAATGGTTTTTGTATCTATACCGCAGGACTCGGCGATCTCATTGATTACCTCTCTGTTACCGATGTTTTTCCCATCAACAAAATATGCGCTGAATAATTTTTCGTGTAACTCGTAGAATATATTGCGACCGCATTGTTTTGCAGCTTCGGACAGTAGCAGCGCATCTTTAGAGTTAGTGATGAAGCTTAGCCCGGAAAGAGGTATGTCTTCTTCTTTTGCGATACGTTCCAGGTTAGCCAGCATCTGCTGCCATTGCTCTGATGGGTAGTCCAGAGAGTCGATCGGCTCGCCTTCGGCAGATGTTTCAGGATGGATCTCAAGGAAGCACCAGTTTATTGTTAGATCATAGCTGTCACGTAAGCGTTGCAGACGATGATGGCCGACGTAACAGAAAGGACAGATATAATCACTGTACACGGTAATTTTTAATTCAGGTAAAGTCATCAGTTACCGTCCGAAATTATTAGGTTAAATTTAAGAGTTAAAGTGATAGCTATCAAAAAACACTATAAACCATTCATCTTTTGTCTGACATGGTTTTTTGTTTCTAGTTCGGCGCGCAGTGCTGATATGGGCGCTGAAATTATTGAAGACGATACCAGGGTGACTGTTGAAGCCGGAACGCCTAAAGATGGTTTAAAGGCTAACGAGGTTGAATGGACGATGGGTATAGGTCTGGGCGTGTTTGACTATCATCTCTATCCGGGTGCTAAACAGACCAATAGACTGGTTTTGCCAGCGCCGTATTTTACTTTTCGTTCACCGAAGTTTGAGGTGGACCGTGGTATAAAAAGTTTTTTGTATAATTCTGAAGAAATAGTAATCGACGTGAGTGCGGACTTTGGTTTGCCGGTAGACAGCGATGATACCCTGGCAAGAAAAGGTATGCCGGATCTGGATTTTGTGGTGCAGATAGGACCATCGCTGGAATTTTTGTTAAACGATAGAAACAGTAATTATTTTGATGTGCGTTTTGAGATCCCCGTGCGTGTAGCTTTTGCGGTGGATATTGGAAATATGCAAAATATCGGATATCTTGTTGAGCCGCGTTTAAGTTTAAATCATCAGCGTTTGGCCAGCACAGGCATCTCACAAAAAGCTACCATGGGGCTGAAATTTGCGACACAGGATTATCACTCATACTATTATGATGTGGCGCCAGAATTTGCAACAGCGATAAGACCTGAATATAAAAGTGATGCGGGTTTTGGCGGTAGTTTTGTTAACTATCGTATCTCCTATAAAACGAATGATTTCATCTATTGGACTTTTGTTCGTTACCAGTCGTTGCGCGGTGCAGAATTCGAAGAAAGTCCTTTAGTCTTGCAAGATGATTATTATTTGATCGGTATAGGTTTTGCCTGGATATTTGCCAACAGCATGTAAAGCTGTATGGAATAGGTGGCTGTTTTTTTAAGTTAAAAACATCGTGATGCTTAGCAGGAATAAGATGAATGAAAAGCTGAGCTGTAAAACTCTTTCAGAGATGGTGTGTGCCAGTTTTGCGCCGAGTGGCGCAAAAATAAAACTGCAGCTGGCGATTATCACCAGAGCATAAAGCTGCAGGTAACCGATAGCAGGTGAATCTGTTAATTGTTGCCCCCAGCCCGTGTATATGTAGGAAAGCGTGCCTATCAATGCGATAGGAAAACCGCAGGCTGCCGAGGTGGCAACCGCTTTGTGCATCGATATGTTGAACCAGTGCAAGAAAGGTACGGTCATGGTACCACCGGCGACGCCAACGATGGTGGATATGAAGCCGATAATCGTGCCGCCAACGGTTGCGATCGATGTTTTTATATTGGTCTGATGTTGAGCGGGCTGTTTTTTCAGCAGTAGACTGATGGCAACGGCCAGTTCAAAAGTGGCAAAAAAAGAACTGAGAATTTTGGTCTCTAAGGCGGAGGCAAATACCCCGCCAAACCAGGCGCCAATCATAATCCCCGGGACTAATGATAAAGCAACGGGCCATAAAACTGCCTGCTTTCTGTGGTGCGCCAGAGTAGATGAAATTGATGTTATAACGATGACCGCCAGCGAAGTGGCAACGGCCATATGCATCAGGTGCTGCTGATCATAGCCCTGTGCAGAGAAAACGTAATATAACACCGGTACGATGATCAGCCCGCCGCCGACACCAAATAACCCGGCAGCGAAGCCGGATAAAGCGCCTGTTACGAGGTAAAGGATGACCTCTATCAAGACGGCCTAACGATTGATGGTTTGCTGATGCAGCTTTGATACCAGATCACAGTCAAGAAATGTGGCATCTGTTGAGCTACCACTGATTACTGAAAAAGGCTGGTCTGCTTCGCCCATCTGGTCGAGCACGATGCAGGCATCAGTAAAATCATGGTTCTGGGTGTAGTCGTTAATGGTGATGATGGTGCATAGATTTGCCCCGGCTGAAGACTTGATGCCGTTTTCAGAATCTTCAAAAGCGATGCATTCATCCGCTGACAGTTTCATCTCGTCTAGCGCGTACTGATAAATATCCGGCGCCGGTTTCTTGGCAGGTACGATGTCGCCCGCAGCGATAACATCAAACCAGTCAATTGATTCGGCCCCCAGGGTGTGTGTCAGCAAGACTGTGACATTCTCGGGTGTCGTTGTCGTCGCTATAGCGAGTCGGTATCCACGCTGTCTTGCTTCGTCTATCAAACGTTCTACACCGGGACGAAGCGGTATTGCGCCGGTAGACAATAATTCTGTGTAATGACGCGTTTTGGCTGCGTGCAGTTCTGGGATCTTAGCTTCGATGCCTTCAGGTACTTTGTCCTCGTCCAGAAATTTCTCGACATAAAACTTCATGCGCTCCTTGCCGCCGGTGACGGCGAGTAACTCACCATAGGTTTCGACGCTCCAGTGCCAGTCCATGCCATATTCTTCAAAAGCCAGGTTGAATGCAACACGGTGCCCATCGCGTTCGGTATCGGACAGAGTGCCGTCAACATCAAAGATGAATGCTTTCAGATTAGTATCTACAGATTTTTTATTCATAAAGTCAGCTAATAATTAAATATAACAGGCTGGATTTTACAGTATGAATATGTGAAAAAATACGTAATTTTTGTAACACTAAAAAAGGCCTGTAGAAACTGCCTTTTGTACCGGAAAAAGCCGTAGAATAAACTTGTTTATGAGCCAGTCAAATACAATAATTAACACCGGTCATGCTGAAATTTTGCCAGCATATACATGGCAAAATATCTTCGCCATCGTTAAGCAGCATAAAAAAACGCTTATTCTCGCCAATATAATTGCTATTTTTGCCGCTGTCGTCAGTGTACCTGTTCCGCTGTTGATGCCTTTGCTGGTAGATGAGGTTTTGCTGGAAAAACCGGGGAAAATTGTTGAGCTGCTATCTGCCATGTTTCCGCCTGCGTGGCTGACTCCGGTCAGTATTATCGCTATCGTTATGTTGTTGTCCATGCTGTTAAGGCTGATAGCGCTGCTACTGGCTGTATGGCAGACGCGTGAGTTTACCCGTGTTGCCAAAGATGTGACTTATCGGATCCGCCTGGGTCTTTTGTACCACCTGCAGAAGGTTTCGATGGCGGAATATGAAGCGGTAGGCTCCGGCTCTATAACCTCTCACCTGGTGACTGACGTCACCGCTATCGATGATTTTCTGGGCGCGACCTTAAGTAAATTTATCGTTGCCGTGTTGACGGTGATCGGTATCGCGGCCGTCCTGCTGTGGATGCACTGGCAGCTTGCGCTGTTTATTTTACTGATGAACCCGGTGGTGATCTATTTCACTATGGTGATGGGGAAAAAAGTAAAGAACCTAAAACGTAACGAAAACGTATCGTTTGAAATGTTTCAGCAGGCATTGATAGAAACTCTCGATGGTATCCAGCAGATACGTGCCAGCAACAGGGAGGGGCATTATCTGCAGCGTGTTATCTCGCGTGCGGAACAGCTGAAAAAAAACATGATCGCATTTGGCTGGAAGAGTGATGCCGCTAACCGCCTGTCATTTTTTATCTTCCTCATGGGTTTCGAAGTTTTTCGTGGCCTTAGTATGGTCGTGGTTTTATTCAGTGGTCTGAGTATTGGTGAGATGTTTGCGGTGTATGCCTATCTCTGGTTTATGATGGGGCCGATGCAGGAGATCCTGGGCATCCAGTACAGTTATTACAGTGCAAATGCTGCGATGGAACGGATCAATAAGCTGTTGGCGATGAAACGTGAGCCTGACTATCCACACAAGCAGAATCCATTTAAAGATAAACACACGGTAGGCTTGAGCGTTGACGATGTGAGGTTTTCCTATGGTGAGGATCTGGCTGTTCTCGATGGTGTCAGTCTGTCGATCGCTGAGGGTGAAAAGGTGGCGCTGGTCGGTGCAAGTGGCGGTGGTAAGTCTACCCTGGTGCAGATAATTTTAGGCCTGTATCCTGCAGATTCGGGCGATCTCTATTTTGATGCGGTCAATATAAAAGATATCGGTCTGGATGTGGTGAGAGAAAATGTAGCAACCGTGTTACAGCATCCGGCGATGTTTAATGACACGGTAAAACAGAACCTGTGCCTGGGACGTGATATCGAAGATGATGTCATCTGGCAGGCGCTGGAGATATCGCAGATGCGAGATACTGTAGCAGCGATGCCTGAACAGCTTGATAGCATCGTCGGCCGCAGCGGTATTCGCTTGTCAGGCGGTCAGCGCCAGCGCCTTGCTATCGCGCGTATGATTCTTGCTGATCCGAAAGTAGTCATCCTGGATGAAGCGACCTCGTCCCTGGACACTGAAACAGAAGCGCGGTTACATGAAGCGATGCACACTTTTTTGCAAAATCGTACCACTTTAATTATCGCGCACCGCTTGAGTGCAGTCAGGCAGGCTGACCGGGTGCTGGTGTTTGACGCTGGTAAGATTATCGATGAAGGTCATCATCAGGAATTGATCAATAAAGACGGTCTGTACCGTGATTTATACGGCACCAGGAGTTAGGGGCGTTAAGATGATTTATTGTTGCTTGATGTTAAACTACTGATAAATATTTATTTGAGGATGGATACGTGAATTTTAAAATAATAAACAAACTGGCGGTTTTATTCTTTTTTCTGGGAGCGGGCAATATTGCTGCTGCAGCCAGTGTGGGTACCGGTGGTGTAAGTACCGCATTTTCAAAGAATTCAACCAGTGTCGGTGTCGTCGTGGGTTCGGGAAGTGCTTTTAATGATAACTACATCATCCTCGGTGTAGGTGCCGGTTATTACCTGGTCCGTGGATTAGAGCTTGGCATCGATGTGCAACACTGGTTTTCCGGTGATCCTTCGATAACTAAAGTCAGCCCGAAGATAACCTACGTGTTCACCCAGCCAAAAGTTGTTAAACCCTACCTGGGTGCATTTTTTCGTCGGACCTTCTATGGTGATTACAAAGGCATAAGTATCGATGATGAAAACTCATATGGTTATCGTGCTGGTGCTTATTTCTCTACAGATAACCGTGTTTTTATCGGCGGCGGTATTGTCTATGAAGAATATACAGACTGTAATGCATTATATGACTGCTCGACGACATACCCTGAAATAATCTTTACTGTCAGTTTCTGATTTTTACCGTTAGATTTACTCAAAACTTAATTTTTCTGCCAATCAGTCATATTAGTTGTTGATGATATACTGAAATTATATTAATATTGGAGTCAATCTAAATATAATATATCAGAGGAATTATTCATGAATAAGACAAATTTGAAAGGCGTAGCTGCGTCTTTAGTGATGATGAGTGCTACGTTGGCTTCATCGGTGCCAGCGTTCGCTGCTTGGGAAGCGCTTCCTGAAGTCGCACCGGCACCTGCAGACAACCCTACGACTGAAGCTAAAGTAGCGCTGGGTAAAATGCTGTTCATGGATCCGCGTTTTTCATCGACCGGTACGGTTTCATGCAATTCATGCCACAACGTGATGGAAGGCGGTGATGATAGCCGTACTTTCTCTATGGGTGTGCATGGCAAAACCGGTGGCCGTAATGCGCCAACTGTCTGGAACTCTGCGTTTCACTCTGTTCAGTTCTGGGATGGGCGTGCTGATCTGTTAGAAGATCAGGCCAAAGGCCCGGTCACCAATCCAGTAGAGATGGGCGTGACTGAAATAGAACAGGCGATGGATAAAGTGCGCGCTATTCCTGGTTATAAGCCTTATTTCGATAAGGCCTTTGGCAAGGATTCAATGACGGTAGTCAATGCAGCTAAAGCTGTTGGCGCTTTTGAGCGGACGTTGATAACACCGAACAGTCCTTATGATAAATACGTGAAAGGCGATAAAAAAGCCATGACTGCACAACAGGTCAGTGGTATGGAAACTTTTGCAGCGGCAGGTTGTACGTCCTGTCATTCCGGTGCGGCATTTAATGGCCCGAAGATGGCGTTTGGACAGGGTTTCTACACAAAATTCCCGACCTTTGCTGATAACGCATATAACAAAAAATATGACCTGAGTGCAGACAAGGGGCGTGAAGAGGCTACCGGTAAGGCAGCTGATGCACACATGTTCCGTGTTCCCACCCTGCGCAATATCACCGATACCGCACCATACTTCCATAATGGTTCGGTCAACGATCTCTCTGAAGCGGTAGCGTTGATGGCAAAAACACAGCTGAATAAAGATCTGTCAGATAAAGAAGTGAAAGACATCGTTGCTTTTCTTGCTGCGCTGACGGGTGAGTACCCTGAAATTGTTATGCCGCGTTTGCCAGCGACTTCGGGTCATAGCCTGATTGCGGATTAGTCTTGACCTCAATATTGGGCTATTGATATCGTGAATTTCGTCCACATATTAAGCTAAAATATACTATCGTTGAAATAAAATAAGGTTACAGGATATGGCTACAGTTGATCTAATACAGGATACTCTACAGAGCACCATTGCAGATAATGGTATCGTTATTATTGATTTTTGGGCACCGTGGTGTGGTCCGTGTAAGTCATTTGCACCTATCTATGATACCGTTTCTGAAAAACACGACGACGTGGTGTTTGCAAAAGTGAACACTGAAGATGAGCAGGAACTGGCTGCAAGTTTCCAGATTCGCTCGATCCCGACGCTGATGATCTTCCGTGACCAGATCGCCATTTTTTCGCAAGCTGGTATGTTGCCTGAAAGTGCCCTGGAAGAGGTGATCGCTAAAACCAGAGAGCTGGATATGGATCAGGTGCGCAAGGAAGTGGAAGAGCAGCAGGCAAAGGCGTAAAAGCGTAGTTGGCAGTTTGCAGTCGTCAGTTGGCAGTAAAAGCTAGAAACTGTTTCAGTTAATAAAAAGCCCCGCTTAGCATTTGCC
>JADFWF010000172.1 GCA_015222965.1 Pseudomonadota bacterium
AAAAGCCCTAGCGAACAGACCATTGCATCACTGATTGCAGACTTAATTGCAGACCTGAAAGATGCACGACAACGCACACTGGAACTTGTCGATGGACTGGATCAACAACAGATAATCGGTCCTCAGCTCGATATCGTTAATCCGCTGTTATGGGAGATCGGCCATGCTGCCTATTTCCATGAGCTCTGGACGCTGCGACACCTGGATAGCACAGATTCACTTCTTGAAAACGCTGATGAACTTTACGACTCTATTAATATCGCACACGAAGACCGCTGGGATCTACCACTCTTATCTCTGGACGATACCAAAACCTATATGCAGCAGGTACTGGATGCCGAAATTAATCGCTTATCAAGGAGTGATGTTTCTGCGCAGGATATCTATCTCACACGCTACGCTATATTTCATGAAGATATGCATACCGAAGCTTATACATACACACGCCGTACCCTGAACTACCCCACACCCGTTTTCGCTAACAACGTGTTAGATGATGACAGATACGATGCCGGTCCAGTCGATGGTGATATAGAAGTCGAAGGCGGTGAATTTTTACTCGGTGCCCCAACTGAAAACAGCGAGGATACAGCCTTCTGTTTCGATAATGAAAAATGGCAACACCCGGTAACGGTGAAACCTTTCAGCATCGCCCGCGGCGCAACGAGCTATCAGCAGTACGCAAAATTCGTCGATGACGATGGTTACAGTACACAAAAATATTGGGATGATGAGAGCTGGCAGTGGCTACAAAAAAACAATATAACGGCGCCAAATGGCTGGAAAAAAAATGCGGATGGCAACTGGTTGATCAAACACTTTGACCGATGGCAAAAGTTACGGCCTCATGCTGCGGTAATTCATATCAGCTGGTATGAAGCCAGTGCCTATTGCCGCTGGGCAGGCCGCCGTTTACCGACGGAAGCCGAATGGGAGCTGGCAGCCTCTGGCACGCCCGCGAACATAAATGAAAAACGGTATTATCCCTGGGGAAATGAAAAACCAGCAGAGAAGCACATCAATATGAACTCTCGTGCAATGCGTACTATAGACGTAGGCGCATTACCTGAGGGTGACAGTGCGTTTGGTTGCAGACAGATGCTAGGAAATGTTTGGGAATGGACTGCAGATACTTTCAACCCCTACCCCGGCTTTATTGCAGATATGTATCAGGACTATTCACAGCCCCTGTTCGGTACAACAAAAGTACTGCGTGGTGGCGCGTGGCCCACGCGCTCACGAATGATTCGAAATACCTGGCGTAATTATTATGGCCCCGACAGGAATGATGTATTTGCCGGTTTCAGGACCTGTGCGCTATAAAAACCCGCCTCAATCAGGATGACCGCTTACAGCCAGGAACGAACATTAAAAAAACAAAGTCAAAAGATTTCTCACCGCAGAGGCGCAGAGTTTTATTATGTTAACGGCGCCTGCGGCGCCGTTAACAATACTAAGTTTTTCTCTGCGTCTCTGCGTCTCTGCGGTGAAAGCTTTTAAAAGTTTCTAAAGTCAGCTAAGGCTCAACAACAGCCGTTTGATTTAATATTTAGAAGCTATCACCCCAGCTGTCTTTCTTACGACGCCAGTTGATGCGGGTAAGTATCAGACCGACGATCAAACTGCCAAGTGATACAGCGCCACCGATCATGAACCACTCCTGTGCAACATTACTACGCAGCGACTGATTATCATTATCTAACATCTCTGCCCTGTCTTCCGCTTTATCCAGATCCTTCTTTAACTGCTTATTCTTCTTGGACAATGCCAATGGGTTGGCGGCAGTAATTTTCATATCATCCAGCGAGTTGCTTAAGTTGGTACGCTCATTTTGCAATGACCCTTTATCTTTCTTTAACAGCCTGACCTCAGATTTGAGTTCAGCGATCGAGTTTTTCAGGTCTTTATTCTCCTGCCTCATCTTCGCTGATTTTTTATTAGCAGCAGCCAGACGATCGCGGCCACTGGGAACATCCATTACATCTTCAGCTGCAACCCAGCCGGATTTTCCGCCCGCAACTTCAACTTCGATAAACTTATTATCATCCGATGCACCGATCACTGTCAGCGCTGTACCACTCTTAAGAAATTTAACGATGCGATGACCATTTGATGCACCCGAGCGCAACGGTATTTTAAGTTCATCACTAACATAACCCGTCTTAGCCTGAACAGGCATGCTAACTGACAGGAACAACATCACTAATAATGACAATACTGAATAACGGATCGATCGGACCTGCATATAATATTTTTGATTTTTGAACACTTTAAAATCACCTAAAACAATAAAAAGCTTCACCTGCGGGCAAAGCGTGGAAATAAGCCATGTATTATGACGAAAATGACACATTTCGTCACTTTAAATTGAAATTATACAAAACCGTGGAAATCTCTAATCCTTGTAAGCAAAAACACTGTCTACATCATCGACATGATGCTCTTCCAGCCAGGAGAGTTTTTCATGCAGGGTGACAACTTCACCGACGATGATCAATGTCGGCGGTTTGATGTCCTTACTGGCAATCACGTCAAGCAATGTCTCGAGGGTAGCGGTATAAACACGCTGCTGTGGGGTCGTGCCCTGTTCTACCAGCGCAACGGGAGTGCTTGCCGGTAAACCATGAGCAACCATCTCTTTACATAATGTCGGCGCACCGTGTAGCCCCATGTAAAAAACCACGGTCTGATGCGGATGCGCTAGCGCTTTCCAGTTGAGGTCGATCGAACCATCTTTTAAATGACCGGTAACAAACACACATGACTGGGCATAATCACGATGAGTCAGTGGTATGCCGGCATAAGATGAACAACCATTTGCTGCAGTGATGCCCGGCACTACCTGGAACGCGATACCTTCCTCAGCAAGCAGTTCGATCTCTTCACCACCACGGCCGAAGATGAATGGGTCACCGCCTTTTAAACGTAAGACACGTTTGCCTTCTTTGGCCAGGCGGACCAGCAACTGATTAATGTTTTCCTGCTGCATGGTGTGCTTGTCACGTTCTTTGCCGACATAAACAATCTCAGCATCACGGCGCACCATCTCCATGATCGCCGGTGAAACCAGACGGTCATAGACCACCACATCAGCCTGTTGCATCAAACGCAATGCACGGAATGTTAATAGGTCAGGGTCTCCGGGACCAGCGCCGACAAGAAAAACCTCGCCGGGCATCTCAGGTTTTTCAGACTGCTCATCAATGGCTTTATCCAGCAGTACTTTTGCCTCATCTTCATGACCGGTAAAAACCAGTTCGGCAACTTTACCTTCGAGGATTGTTTCCCAGAAACCGCGGCGTGACTCAACGTTCGGAAAAGCTGTTTTAACTTTATCGCGAAAACCTTCGACCAGTTTGGCAAGGTGGCCATAAGCAGCTGGAATGCTGCCTTCTAGTTTTGTACGGATCAATCTCGCTAATACAGGTGATGAACCACCTGTAGATACCGCGATGACGACCGGTGAGCGGTCAATGATCGACGGCATGATAAAACTGCATAAGTCCGGATTATCGACCACGTTAACAGGCAGGCGTAGATCGTGCGCCAGATTAGATACACGCTCATTCACCGGGCGCTGGTCGGTTGCCGCGATGACCGCGACACAGTTTTCCAGGTCCAGGTCTTCAAACTCGCGTTTTGTATGCTGTATTAATCCTTCATCACTCAGCGCCTGCAGTTCATCACAAAGCTCTGGTGAAACCACGGTGACGTCCGCCTGTGCTTTTCTTAACAATGCGACTTTTCTTGCTGCGATAGAACCGCCACCAACAACCAGACAGGGTCGGTTTTTGATCTGTATAAATATTGGTAGGTATTCCATGGCTTCAGTCTTTAATTAATATTTCGTCATTACGAGCCATGCTTACAATCTGGGCGCGGCAATCTAGTTAAACGGCTGTGATGCCCACAGGAGATTGCTTCGTTCCTCACAATGACAGTATTGGTTATGGGTTTAGCAGTTCGTCCAGTTTACCGCTCTTATTTAACGCGGTTAAGTCATCAAAACCACCGACGTGAAAATCATCGATAAATATCTGCGGGATGGTACGGCGACCGGTGATCTCCATCATGTGATCAAACTTGGCCTGATCTTCATCGACTTTGATCAATTCATATTTAGCATTTTTACTCTGCAACAAGCGTTCTGCAGCGGTGCAATATCCGCAAAAACGCCCACTATATATTATAATTTTTGGTGCTGACATCTGATTACAAACCTTCTATTACGTTTTTCAGCATACCCTGTACTTCAGAGGCGATTCCGCCCAGTGCCTCGTTCTGAATAGCCATCATCGAAGCCATCGGGTCGACAGCTGCAACTTCAACTTTACCGTCTGGTGTTTCCTGCACGATAACATT
>JADFWF010000173.1 GCA_015222965.1 Pseudomonadota bacterium
AGGCGCGTCGCCTCTTCACCGACCACCTCATCTTTTAATATCTTCGGATACTTACCTGCCAGCTCCCATGCGTGGAAGAACGGTGTCCAGTCGATATAGCGACTTATCTCTTCCAGGGAATAATCGTCGAAGGTTTTGATTCCCAGGAAAGTCGGTTTTGGCGGTGTGTAATTTTCCCAGTCACCCTTATAGGCATTGTCGCGCGCCTGCTGAATGCTAAAGGTTTTTCTATTTGCTGTGCGTTTACCACGCTCTTCGCGCATGGTGTTATATTCGTCTTTGAGGCTCTGCGCATAATCGGCTTTGCGCTCCTCGCTCAACAGCTCACCGGCAACACCTACCGCACGCGAAGCATCCGGCACGTAGACCACGGCGTTGTCGTATTTGGGATCGATCTTCACCGCCGTATGGATACGCGAGGTGGTAGCACCGCCGATCATCAGCGGAATATTCATACCCAGACGCTGCATCTCGGATGCCATATGCACCATCTCATCCAGTGATGGTGTGATTAATCCAGACAGACCGATGATATCAACATCACGCTTCTTCGCCTCGCTGAGGATCGTTTCAGCCGCCACCATAACGCCGATATCGATCACTTCATAGTTATTACACTGCAGCACGACACCGACGATATTTTTACCGATGTCGTGCACATCGCCCTTCACCGTCGCCATCAGGATCTTGCCGTTGGTCTTCAGCTCCCCTTCTTTTTCCGCTTCCAGATAAGGCATCAGGTAGGCCACGGCTTTCTTCATGACACGGGCAGACTTCACCACCTGCGGCAGGAACATCTTGCCTTCGCCGAACAGGTCACCGACCGTGTTCATGCCATCCATCAACGGGCCTTCGATGACATGCAGGGTGAGTTCGGCCTGCTGCCTGGCCTCTTCGGTATCTTCATCTATGAAGTCAGTGATGCCTTTTACCAGCGCATGTGCCAGCCGTCCGTTCACCGGCAGCTCACGCCAGGCCAGGTCCTGCTTGTTCTCGGCAACACTGCCGTCACCCACATAATTGGGTGCAATCTCGAGCAGGCGGTCGGTCGCCTGATCATTTTTGTTCTGGATGACATCTTCTACCGCATCACGCAGCTCAGCTGGCAGATCGTCGTACACCGCCAGCTGGCCGGCATTGACGATACCCATATCCATACCCGCTTTGATGGCGTGATACAGGAAGACAGAGTGGATCGCTTCGCGCACCGGATTATTACCACGGAACGAGAACGAAACGTTAGATACACCGCCGGAGATCAGCGCATGAGGCAGGGTCTCTTTGATGGTTTTTGTCGCTTCGATAAAATCGACGGCATAGTTATTATGTTCTTCGATGCCGGTCGCTACGGCAAAGATGTTCGGATCGAAGATGATATCTTCCGGCGGAAAACCGACCACTTCAGTCAATACATTATACGAGCGTGTACAGATTTCCACCTTGCGCTCATAGGTGTCAGCCTGGCCGTCTTCATCGAACGCCATGACGATAACCGCCGCACCGTACTGGCGGACCAGCCGCGCATACTTGATGAAGCTCTCCTCGCCTTCTTTCAGCGAGATAGAGTTAACGATGGACTTGCCCTGCACACATTGCAGACCGGCTTCGATGATGTCCCACTTGGATGAGTCGATCATCACCGGCACTTTGGAGATATCCGGCTCAGCGGCGATCAGGCTCAGGAATTTAACCATCGCTTCTTTCGATTCCAGCATGCCTTCATCCATATTGATATCGATGATCTGCGCACCGTTGCTTACCTGGTTGGCAGCAACACTCAAGGCCTCCTCGTATTTGTCCTCTTTGATCAGACGTTTGAACAGAGCAGAACCGGTAACGTTGTTACGCTCACCGACATTGACGAACAATGAATCGGCGCTGATATTAAACGGCTCCAGGCCGGAAAGCCGGCACTGCACCGGAATATCAGGAATGACCCTGGGCTTGATATCAGCGACTACCCTGGCAAACTCACGGATGTGATCCGGCGTGGTTCCGCAGCAGCCACCGACGATATTCAGAAACCCACTGCTCGCCCATTCCTCGATCGCCTCGGCCATGTCTTCCGGCCCGAGGTCATAACCGCCCATCTCATTGGGCAGACCGGCGTTCGGATGCGCGCTGACACAGGTTTCAGAAATGCGGGATAGTTCCTGCACGTACTGGCGCAGATCATCCGGCCCCAATGCGCAATTCAGACCGAATGAGATCGGCTCGGCATGACGCAATGAGTTGTAGAAAGCTTCTGTCAGCTGGCCAGTCAGGGTACGACCGGACTGGTCTGTGATAGTGCCCGAGATCATGATCGGTAGTTCGATATCATCTTCCGCAAACACCTGCTTGACCGCAAAAATTGCCGCTTTGGCATTCAGGGTATCGAAGATGGTTTCGATCAGGATAATATCAGCACCGCCTTCGATCAGGGCACGGGTCGACTCAGCGTAAGCGTCGGCCAGTTCGACAAAAGTGATGTTTCGGAAGCTCGGGTCGTTCACATCAGGCGAGATCGAACAGGTGCGGTTGGTCGGGCCTAAAACACCGGCGACATAACGAGGCTTGTCGTCAGTAGAAAATTTGTCTGCGGCCTGGCGTGCCAGCGTGGTTGCTGCGACATTGATCTCATAACTGAGATCCTGCATGTCGTAATCCGCCATCGCCACACTGGTGGCGTTGAAGGTATTGGTTTCGATAAGATCAGCACCGGCTTCCAGATACTGCTCATGGATGCCAGCAATAATCTCCGGCTGAGTAATCGACAACAGATCATTGTTACCTTTCAGGTCACTGGGCCAGTCAGCAAAACGCTCCCCGCGGTACGCAGCCTCATCCAGCTTATGACGCTGAATCATGGTGCCGGTGGCTCCGTCGAGTATCAGGATACGTTGTTTCAGGGCCGCATGCAGCTGAGTGATACGTTGTTCGCGAGTCATTGTCATAACAGTTATTTCTGGCTGAAAATTAGCCGGCGATTATAACATTTATGGATAGCATTTGGCGCTATCAGGCATCTTGTCTGCCGCTGGCTAAAAAGCGATGGGCAGTGCCCACCCTACCCCGAATTTGTATCTTGTTTTTAACTCTGTCCATTTGCGGTCAAAATTACCATTAAAAACTTAAAAAGCCTTTAGCCGCGAAGGACGCAAAGGACGCTAAGAAAAACTTATAAATTTTTCATTTTTTTGCTTTTTTTGCGCCCTTTGTACCCCAAGGGCATTTGTCGCTTCGCTCGGGCACGTTCTTCGCGGCAAAATAAGTTTTTTGTTTTTTCAGCCTCACTGGTTAAACTGTAAACCATGAACTCGCGCAATCTCCAGCTCTATATCACCGCCGAATCTCCCTGCGGTTATTATGATGACCGCTCCAGCCGCAATGTGGTACCCGATCCGGATGTATCGCTCAACATGCCGATATATAACCAGTTGATCGCGCATGGTTTTCGCCGCAGTGGCGGCCACACCTACCGCCCTCATTGCGACGATTGCCAGGCCTGCCTCGCCTGCCGTATCCCGGTTTCTGACTTTACTGCCAGCCGTTCACAAAAGCGCTGCCTGAATACCAACAAAGAGCTGAAACTGACGGCTGTTACTGCAGGTTTTAGCGAAGAATATTTTGAACTGTACCAGCGTTATCTGGCGGCAAGGCATGGTGACGGCTCTATGGCTGATCCGTGCAGAGATGATTTTAAACAGTTTTTATATTGCGACTGGTGCGACACACAATTTCTGGAGTTCCGGCTAAAAGGCAGACTGATCGCCCTTGCAGTGACCGATATCGTCGCAGACGGCCTGTCAGCGGTATACAGTTTTTTTGATCCGGACATGATCAAGAACAGCCTCGGCACCTACTGCGTACTCAAGCAGATAGACTACGCCAGACAGCTGGGGCTGGATCATGTCTATCTCGGCTACTGGATAAAAGACCACCCCAAGATGCACTATAAATCCTGTTACAACCCACTGCAGGTATATCGTGACGAACGCTGGCAGGTGCTGAAAAAACCCTCTATCTAACTCGGTTTTTGTACATAAGGCCTATGTTAGTATTGCGCCATGACAACACAAGACAACACCATAAAAAACAACATCACACAGAAACTGAACGATGCCTTCTCACCGGAACATCTTGAAGTGATTAACGAGAGCTATATGCACAGCGTACCCGAAGGCTCCGAGTCGCATTTCAAGGTCACCATCGTCTGTGATGACTTCGAAGGCAAGATGCTGGTAGCCCGTCACCGCATGGTGAATAAAGTTTTGCAGGAAGAACTGAGCAAAGAGCGCACTGAAGGTGGCATCCACGCACTGGCGCTGCACACCATGACCATGGAAGAGTGGTTTAAAAAAGGCAAGGTGCCTGATTCGCCCGAATGCCTCGGTGGCGGCAAGTAAACCAGGGAGCCTCGCAACACCTCAGAACAGTCAAAAAAGAACAACTACCTCTTTATGCTCGATGCTGTCTCGCCAACACTGAACAGGAAAAGCACCAAAAACCGGCCAAAAAATGACACCTTAATATGTCCGATTAAATATCCAGAGCTTGTTCGTAAGCGAGGGACATATAACTGTATAAACCCTTAGTATCATAAGCATACATTGAGCAATCTCAAAATCACTTCCGGATACAATCAGAAGCAGACCTTGTATTAGATTGTGATATTCGTGGTCTGTCCCCGATTGTTTACGTGGTCTGTCCCCGATTGTTTATCCAGGAGATATCCGATGTTTATAAAAATGCTCACCGAAGGTCGTTTAGCATTTGATAAAAACCGGTTAAATCTTGATAATAAACATCTAACAAAACCATTAATCTGGAAAGATAATCAACTAAGCGTATAAGCCATGACGAACAAACAAAATTTTCTCCTGTTAAAACTGCTGCTCCTGTCTATCACATTGTTCTCCCAGAGTCTGTTTGCCGGACATGCGCTGCCAGAATTCAGTGCCAGGTACGCCATAAAAAAATATGGCATAAAACTGGCTGAAGCGCATTACCAGTTAAGTTATACCGATAAGGGATACAAATTCACCCAGAATACAGAGCTGCATGGTATCGCCAGCGTATTTGCCAGCGATACTGTGCACGCTATTAGTTACGTCGATCAAATACGTGGTAATTTATTACTGCAAAAACACAGCTACAGACAGACCGGCAGAGAAAAAAATAGAGACGAAGATATCGACATACTGTGGCAGACATATAAAAACACACTCAAAGGAAAAATTACCGGTGTGGTCAGGAGCAAGAAAATAGACCTTCGTACCGACACAGAGGTCTGGGATGCCCTTTCCTTCCAGATCCCGTTGATGATCGAAGCCGATGAAAACATAAAGGAGTATCCGTACCGCGCAATCCTCAAAGGTGAGATAGACAACTATATTTTTATTTTGAAATCGACTAAAAAAGTTACCTTTGCCAACAAGGAATACAAAGCTATACAACTGGTTCGCACAGACCCGGACAGGGACAGGGAGTTACATGTCTGGTTGCTGCCAGCATTAAACAACTTACCCTATCGCATAGAGAACTACCGTGACGGCAAGGAACACTCGATGGGCCAGCTCGAAAGCGTCAGTTTTAATAACGGGACGCCACTTGCCGAACAACAAACAGATGATGAAGATGAATTCTAACAGCGACGAAAACAACGGCACAGAAACAGAGTATACCGGCCCCAGCAAATCATGGAAGAGTGGTTTAAAAAAGACAAGGTGCCTGATTCGCCCGAATGCCTCGGTGGCGGCAAGTAAACCGTAATTTAGATAGTACAGTTCGATATCTTGGTGTCGAGCTAGATGATGCTCTTGATGTGGCAGAAAATACTGTTGTTGATCTTCATGATTGAAAACGCCTATTTAAAAATGGGCACTTTCAATTTTTACCATGGTTTATCTTTTCTATAATATACGGCGTATATCCACACATATAAACTCGTGTCGATATAATAGAATATATAATTTAACTAAGCACCAATTTACATCCAAAAACCTCAGCAACCTTACTGATTGTTTTTAGGTGTGGGTTACCATCATCTGCCAGCGATTTATACAAACTAGCACGTGTAACACCTGCTTTTTCAGCGACATCTGTCATGCCTTTAGCCCTGGCTGCAGTATTTAAAGCATGAACAAGATCAGTAATATCGCCTGTTGCAGCAACTTCTTTAAGAAAATTTTGAATATCCTCGTCTGTTTCAAGGTGCTCAGCTACATCAAAAGCACTAATTGTCGTTTTCATTGTTCACTCCCGCTCATTCGGCCAGTTCATCCAGTATTTGTTTAGCATGTTTTATATCCTTACTCTGACCTGATTTATCACCACCAACAAGCAATAAAATAACCTGCTTACTACGTATGGTGTAATAAATACGTAAGCCACTGCCAAAGAAAAAACGCAATTCAAAGAGGTTATTATCTATACGCTTAAAATCACCGAAATTACCGTTTTTCAGGCGAAAAACGCCGCGCTAGAACTTTGCGTTTTACTACAAGGTCCTTCAATCCCTTGAACCATTTATTAAAATGGTTCGTTGCATTTATTTCTTTTTCCACACCGTTATTGTGTCTCATGGGATACATGATAACAACTGTTCTTGAATAAATAAAATACCAATGAAACGGTATCGGAAGGGTGTCGTGGACAAGGGGAGCAGCTGAGTTTTGGTTTATTTCTTCTTGTACTACTTTACGCAGATAAATCTTTCGCCACAAATGATGATGTTAAATATGCATTTGAATCTAATGACACGATTTCTGTAATCGAACATAAGCGGTAGTTCGCTGACTTATAACAAAAATTGAAAATTTCAAAAGGAGACCTTCAGGATTGGGTAAATTTTAATCCCTCCGTCCCCTTTAATAACAAGGTCTGTTTTGTGGTGTTATGAGAAGCCTTAACAGAATTATTGAATGTCTCCTTAATGATTATTGACAAGGGAATTCTTTACTACCGCGGTAAAGGTCAAATCATGGTGTTTTCCCTAGGAGCCCGCCCTCGTATATCGTACCAGCCGAATCACGAGTATCACGATCAAAAAACTGTGCCAGAAAAGATCAAAGATATCTATCGGCTTTGACAGTTCTCCATTGATCAACATGCGTGATTTTTCAAGCAGGTGAGGCTCAGGTGAAAAAGGCGCCAATGCCATCAGAACAGCGACGACGGCTAGCGGTATTAAAGGGATATTATCGATATATTTGAGCACCATTATTCCTCATTAAAATAATTCTGTAGATATTCATCAAAACTCATGTCATCCTGCACTTCCAGTTCCTGCTGCCTGGTGATAGATTTGCGCGCCATCTCTTCGAAAAATTCTCTTTTCTCTTCTGGCAAGGCATGATTTTTATAATACTGATATTGATGCTTGGACATACGCTGTGCGAAATGAAAAAAACCTTCATCATGTTCGCGCATGCTTTCCAGCATCCGGGCCGAAGGTGTCAGATCTGGGTCGAACACACTGGCTATCTGCGACTTCACACTGGAAAAATAATTCTCACAATAATTCGCACTGTCCAGCAGACCGGCAACAGGTTTCATCCTGTTACATAGTTCGGTGGCCCAGGCCTTCAGACTGATCATCTCCTCATCGCGTCTCTCGTCCAGTCGGCGCAGCTCGAGACCCGGCTCTCTTCCCTTATGGGCGACCAGCAGCAGGTTTTCATCGATCGCTGAAATCTCGTTCTGGCTCAGAGGCGGGCTTTCGTTCAACAGGCAAAACAGCATGAACACCTCGAGAAAATACAGCTGTTCTGAATTGATACCGTGCGGGTCAAAAGCATTAACATCCAGTGAGCGCAACTCGACATACTGCACACCGCGTTTCTTTAATGCCGTCGACGGTTTTTCATTTCCCTGGAGGATCTGTTTTGGCCGGACACTGCTGTAATACTCGTTTTCGATCTGAAGGATATTGGTATTGAGCTGCAGGTATTCACCGTTCGCCTTCACCCCTATCTCTTCATAGCCAGGATACGGTGTGTTGATCGCGCACAACATACTCTCAATATATCCATCGAGTGAGTCGTAACATGCCTTTATTCCGGCAAGATCTTCTTTGTTATTCTGATAGCCGATATTTCCCAGACGCAGCGATGTCGCATAAGGCTCATAATAGGTATTGCTGTTAAAATCCTGCAACATGGTCGGCTGACCATTCAAAAACGACTTACAGACAGAAGGAGAAGCGCCGAACAGATACGGCACGAGCCAGCCATAACGTAACAGGTTACGCACCACGCCCATATACTGCTCGGAAACGAAGTCCTGATAACTGTCACCATTGTTTAATAACTGCTGATAACGCTGCCAGAACTCATCAGAAAACGAATAGTTAAAGTGTACCCCAGCGATCACCTGCATGGCCCGGCCGTAGCGTAGACCAAGGCCTCGACGATAGACTGTTTTCATCTTCGCTGCATTTGATGAACCATATAAAGCCAGCGGAATGTCGGTTTCACCGGCAACCACACAGGGCATACTGGTCGCCCACAGGATCTCGTTGTCGAGATTGCGGTAAACGAAGTTCTGGATATCATCAAGTGACTGCACGACCTCACCGATAGAACCACATGGCGGCGTCACCAGTTCAGCCAGGGCTTCAGAGAAATCGGTGGTGATCTGCGGATTGGTCAGCGCTGAACCCCAGGCTTCCGGAAAAGGTGTGTGCGAGATTCCACCTTCCGGTGACACGCGAAGACTTTCTTTCTCCAGCCCTATCTTTGATGAAGACAGTGCAGACTCACAATCAGAAGCAGCGATTAATGACAGGCGTTGTTGGAGTAATTGGTACAAAACTTTTTATCGCATAACTAAATTAGAGTTTGATTATACTACTTTATGGAGAGGTCTTTGGTCTTTAGGTCTTTGGTCATTTTTCATTTTTCATTTTTCATTTTTCATTTTTCATTTTTCATTTTTCATTTTTCA
>JADFWF010000174.1 GCA_015222965.1 Pseudomonadota bacterium
ATTTTCATGTCCTGCCACTAGATGAGCATGATGGAGTGTATCGATTAAAGTTGCAGAGCAAAACAAAAGAAGCTGATTTTGGCGAGATCGTTGTCGGACTTGATGAGAAAGGACTTCGTTTCATGCAACTGCATGATCAGTTCGAACAGGTAACCGATATCGTATTTTCAGATATAAATACAAATAAAAAACTCGCAAAAGAAATTTTCGAATTTATTCCACCCGAAGGGGTAGATGTCTTTGGTGGTTAGCTGTGACCGCCGAACTGTTTTCTGAAGAAACATCACAACACTATCGACCTCTCGCCGACAGGATGCGACCGCAAGCTCTGGTAGATTATATCGGGCAGGATCATATAATCGGACAGGGGAAAACCCTGACACAGGCGATAGAAAACCAGACCTTGCACTCGATGGTCTTCTGGGGACCTCCCGGTACCGGCAAAACCACACTGGCAAAGATCATTGCCAATTCAGTACAGGCGCATTTTATAAACTTATCCGCCGTTCTTTCGGGCGTTAAAGATATACGTGAAGCTATCGCCCAGGCAAAGCAGTGGCAGGCACAGGGTGAGCTGACTATATTGTTTGTCGACGAAGTGCACCGGTTTAATAAATCACAGCAGGATGCATTTTTGCCTTATGTGGAAGATGGCACTATCTATTTTATCGGTGCCACGACAGAAAACCCTTCATTTGAATTAAATAATGCGTTGCTGTCTCGTGTTAAAACTTATGTTTTAAAATCTTTGACTGTGGAAGCCTTAAAAACAGTCATTAATAATGCATTAAAGAATGATGCGCAGTTGAAAGCGCTTAATGTTGCGATAGATGATGAATCACAGGAGTTACTCGCTCAGGTGTCTGATGGCGATGCCCGTCGAGCCCTGAATTTTCTCGAGATCGCCTGCGATCTTGCAGAACCCGGTACAAATGCTTCAGGTTCTTCAGAAGTCCGTTTTATCAGTCAAAAGATTATTCAGGATGTAACCTCGCAGAGTATCCGCCGATTCGATAAAGGCGGTGATCTGTTTTATGAGCAGATATCTGCTCTGCACAAGTCTGTGCGAGGAAGCAATCCTGACGCAGCACTTTACTGGTATTGCCGGATGATCGATGGTGGCTGTGATCCACTCTATATCGCACGCCGTGTGGTACGGATGGCTTCTGAAGATATCGGTAACGCTGATCCGCGAGGTTTGCAGCTTGCCCTGGATGCCTGGCAGACTTTCGAGCGCCTCGGCAGCCCGGAAGGCGAGTTAGCCATCGCTCAGGCTATCGTCTTTCTGGCATGTGCTGCTAAAAGTAACGCTGTATATTCAGCATACAAGGAGGCTATGTCAGATGCCAAGAGTTCAGCATCACTCGATGTGCCTGAACATCTGAGAAATGCGCCTACTAAATTTATGAAAGAATTAGGTTACGGCAAGGATTACCGTTATGCACATGATGAAGTTGAGGCGTTTGCGGCAGGTGAGACCTATTTTCCTGAGGCCATGGGTGAGAAGGAATATTATCAGCCAGTAGATCGGGGTCTGGAGACCAAAATAAAACAGAAATTAGATCATCTGCGAGGCTTGAACCGGACAGAGGAATAGTCCTGCTGTGATATAAAAATCGATTAAATCGAATCAAAACTACCGTTCATCAAAAAGTTTTTCTGTGCTGCATATCTTTGATATTTTTAACTATACTAAATCAGTAACGTAATCGACTAGTGTAAAAATATGAAGCGGAATCAGGAAAGGGGGGCAGCAGAAGGATACTGTATACAGGTATTGATAATTAATGGTGAAGTGCAGAACCATCTATCTCATAAGTCATTCTATATAGAAAATATCGGTAAAGGCGGTTTTCGTTTTATCTCTGACGTGAATTTTGAACTGGAAGACAGGGTGCAGGTGTTATTGCGCTTTCCAGACGATCATACTCAGGAAGTTCTGGGCCGTATCTGTTACAGCGATTCTCTCGATGATGACACCAAGGCTTATGGCTTCAGTGTTATCGATGGTTTCTATTCATTACTTGCATCTGGTGGGTAAGTAATAGAGTATTAATCATCTTTAGTTATCAAGTTTTCTCTCGTGAACGACAAGGCACCCGGAAAATCCCAAAATCTTTTTATATCTCTTAGCATATTCATAAGTTTAACCTTCAGTATAATCATTGCTGAATGGGTCTTAAGCTATCAGCGCCAGTCGATCGATCAGAAAATAAAATATAGTGAACAGATGGATCCGGGTATGATCCTGTACGATGCACAGCTCGGCTGGAAGCTAAAACCATACTGGTCCGGGAAACATCATCACTATGATTATGATGTTACTTATAACATTAATGAAAATGGTTTTCGCGGTTCTGACGTTTCAGTTGATGCTATCGAATATGCTGTTGTTGGCGATAGTTTTAGTTTCGGACTTGGTGTGGATGATGATGAGACGTTTACTGCATTATTAAATACGGGCAAGGATCAAAAAAAACATTACTACAATTACAGCGTGCCTGGCTATAGCACTGACCAGCAGCTGTTGCTGATCAATAAGTTTAAAGATGAGATCAGTAAAAATGTACTGCTGATCGTTTACCTGGGGAATGATATTTTTGACAATATGCGAGATTATCCTCTGCAGGCAGAACATGGTAAACCTTATTTCAGTTTAAATAATAATAAACTTCAATTAGAGAATACACCTGTGCCGCTCGTGCCGAAGCCAGCAGAAGCGCGTAAGGATAGTATTTCGAATATCGTGTTGGCTAATGATGATAGTGGTAATGCTTTTTCAGACTGGCTCTCTCAATTAGAAATCAGCCGTCGCTTAGGCATGTTGTATAAAAAAACAGTGTTAACTGATAGCGCAATGGAGCCACGGTTTGCCGAGCCGCTTAATTTATTCATAACCCTTGTCTATGAAATGGAAAAGCTGATCAAAAAAAATGATGGGCGGTTGGATGTAGTGCTACTGCCCGGCCGTTCTTACGTTGAACAACCGGAAAGTTTATCAGCACAATATCAAGAATACTTCCGTAAGAATATTATATCTTTACTGGATGCAGCACCTTCTATAAAAGTGATGGATATGGCGGTGCATCTGAGGGAATTACACCATAAGGGAAAGCGCAATCTGTATTATCCTAACGAGGGGCATTTGACACCATTAGGACATAGGTATGTTGCTGAGCATCTCGATAAATCGTTCTGATGTTAAATCCCCGGTTGACCTGAGGCGGCTAAAGAGAGCCGGGAAAAATTTGGCTGCTGCCGACCGCGTCGGGTAATCACTATTTACGTGTGGTGCTAATTAATCTTTTTAAACTTGATCCTGTGTGGATTAATCACAGCTTCTTCCCCTAAGCGTTTAACCCTGTCAGCCTCGTACTCAGTATAGTTTCCTTCGAACCATGTAGTTTGACTGTCGCCTTCAAACGCCAGTATGTGTGTCGCAATCCGGTCGAGGAACCAGCGGTCATGCGAGATTACGACGACGCAACCGGGAAAGTTGAGTATCGCTTCTTCTAATGCGCGCAGGGTTTCAACATCAAGATCATTGGTCGGTTCATCCAGCAGCAATAAGTTGCCGCCGCTTTTTAATAATTTGGCCAGATGTAGACGATTGCGTTCGCCACCGGAAAGGTCTTTTACAAATTTTTGCTGGTCCTCGCCTTTGAAATTAAAGCGGCTGACATAGCCTCGTGATGGCACGGTATAGTTTCCGATGGTGATGTTATCCAGGCCATCTGAAATCTCATCCCAAACCGTGTTGTTGTTTGACAGATCATCGCGTGACTGATCGACATAAGCGATCTCTACTGTCTCACCAACTTTAAATTCACCGGAGTCCGGTTTTTCTTCACCGGTGATCAAACGGAAGAGTGTGGTTTTACCAGCACCATTGGCACCTATGATTCCGACGATGCCGCCACGAGGAAGGTTAAAGCTCAGGTCGTCGTAAAGTAATTTATCGCCAAACTTTTTGCTGATGTTCTTTGCTTCTATCACCAGTTCGCCGAGGCGAGGGCCGGGTGGTATATACAGCGACTGCGTTTCAGAACGTTTTTGATAATCGGCAGAAGAAAGCTCTTCAAAGCGCTGCATGCGTGCTTTGCTTTTCGCCTGGCGTGCCTTTGGATTTGAGCGAACCCATTCCAGTTCGGCTTTAATGGTTTTCTGGCGGTTGGCTTCTTTTTTCTCTTCTGTCGCCAGGCGGGCTTCTTTCTGTTCCAGCCAGGATGAATAATTACCTTCCCAGGGAATACCGTGGCCACGATCGAGCTCTAAAATCCAGCCGGCCACGTTATCCAGGAAATAACGGTCATGGGTTACTGCAACCACTGTGCCGGTATATTCCTTGAGGAACCGTTCCAGCCAGGCAACCGATTCAGCATCAAGGTGGTTGGTCGGTTCATCGAGGATAAGCATATCAGGTGAAGATAGCAGCAGTCGGCACAAGGCGACTCGGCGACGTTCGCCGCCAGAAAGTGTTTTCACGTCAGCATCCCATGGCGGCAGGCGCAGGGCATCGGCAGCAACTTCGAGTTTATTATCCAGGTTATGTGCATCAGCTGCCTGAATGATATTTTCCAGCTTCGCCTGCTCACTGGCGAGGGCATCAAAATCTGCATCCGGTTCCGCATAGGCAGCATAAACTGCTTCCAGCTGTTTTTGTGCATCGATGATCGCGCTTAAGCCTTCTTCGACATTGCCGCGCACGTCTTTACTCTCATCGAGCTGCGGCTCCTGCTGCAGATAACCGATGCGCAGATCTGAAGCTGGACGAGCTTCGCCGATAAAATCAGTATCAACACCGGCCATGATACGAAGCAGTGTCGATTTGCCCGCGCCGTTGTAACCGAGCACGCCAATCTTGGCGCCCGGAAAAAAATTTAAACTGATGTCTTTAAGAATAACTTTTTTAGGAGGAACGACCTTACCGACGCCGTTCATTGTAAATACGTATTGAGCCATAGCTATAATTGCAGATGAATTTGAAAGATAGAATTATACGCGTGTTATCGATGGAGTGTAAAAAGTCATATATTTTAAAATCACACCGTATGCATGGTCAGTTTTGCAGACTAAATGTCATGTTATTACATGTTTATGTCGCCGTTTGTTCTGTTAAAATCTGCCGACTTTGAATTTGCTCTGGAGGGCAGAATGAAACTTAATACATTAATTTTTACATTGGCAATGATTACCAGTCCGTTAGTTCAGGCATTCGATTATGGTGAACTTGCTGATTCTGTCGATAAAGAAAAAGCTGCTGGTTCTGTCGACCAGGAAAAACTTAAAGGTTCAGTGAGTTCTGATGGTGTTGATTACGATAAGGCTGCTGACTCGGTAGATAAGAAAAAAGCCGCAAGTTCAGTTGATGTGGACAAGGCCAAGGGCGCATTTGGATATTGAGTGCTGTTCAGTGGGATACGTTCCCGCCTTTGTAGCGGGAACGTATCTATTTGATTTTTATTGCTTTAATTCGTTTTTTACGGTTATTGTTTGATATAACGTATAACACTTCATGTTACTAATGACTGCTTTTCTAAGGGTCGCTTTCTTTTTTTTCAAATCCCACCTTATTTATCAGATATATCAGTAAGTTATTGATATACAGTCACACTGTTTTTTTGATAAGATTGCGCCATTTTTATATTACCGAACACCTGTCTGAGGGTGTTGTTCTGTTTAGGAGTTTGAATGTTTTCCAAAGATACAAAGATTGAAGGTTATGACGAGGCTCTATGGGCAGCGATGCAGCATGAGGTAAATCGTCAGGAAGAGCATATCGAGCTGATCGCATCTGAAAATTATGCCAGTCAGCGTGTGATGCAGGCGCAGGGTTCGGTATTAACCAATAAATATGCAGAAGGTTATCCTGCGCGCCGCTATTACGGCGGTTGTGAGAATGTTGATGTTGCTGAACAACTGGCAATCGATCGTGTGAAACAGCTGTTTGGTGCGGGTTATGCAAACGTGCAGCCACACTCTGGTTCGCAGGCCAATGCCGCTGTTTATATGGCGCTCTGTAAACCGGGTGATACAGTATTAGGTATGTCGCTGGCAGATGGTGGCCACCTTACTCACGGCTCACACGTAAGTTTCTCTGGAAAAATTTATAACGCGGTTCAGTATGGTCTGGATAATGAAACAGGCATCGTCGATTATGACGAAGTTCAGCGTTTGGCAGATGAACACAAGCCAAAAATGATCATCGCCGGTTTTTCTGCGTACTCACAGGTGATGGACTGGGACCGTTTTCGTACCATCGCCGATTCATGCGGTGCTTATCTTTTTGTTGATATGGCGCACGTTGCAGGTTTGATCGCTGCGGGTCTGTATCCTAATCCTGTCGGCGTGGCTGATGTAGTTACTTCGACGACACATAAAACATTACGTGGTCCCCGCGGAGGAATCATTCTTGCGGGTGAGAGTTCTTTACTTAAGAATGAAGATCTTGGGAAAAAGTTAAATTCAGCTATTTTCCCTGGCACACAAGGCGGCCCATTGATGCATGTGATTGCAGCGAAAGCCGTGGCATTTAAAGAAGCGCAGGAGCCTGAATTTGCTACCTATCAGAAACAGGTTATCGTGAATGCTAAGGCAATGGCAAAAGTGGTGCTTGAGCGTGGTTATAAGGTAGTCTCTGGTGGTACAGATAATCACCTGTTCTTATGGGACCTCACGCCAAAAAGTTTAACCGGTAAAGTCGTTGAAGCTGAGTTAGGCAAAGCACATATAACCGTGAATAAAAATGCCGTACCGAATGATCCGCAATCACCATTTGTTACCAGTGGTATACGTGTAGGTACTCCGGCGATGACGACACGCGGTTTTTCTGAGCAGGATTCAACGGACCTTGCGACCTGGATGTGTGACATCATCGATAGCATCGAGAATGATACAGCGGACGAGAGTATCGTTGATAGCGTTCGTGAAAAAGTCACGACGATCTGTGCACGTTTACCCGTTTATGAAAATTGATTAAGCAAAAAACTTAAAATATGTATTGCCCATTCTGTTCAGCACCTGATACACGCGTCATCGATTCGCGATTAGCCAACGATGGCGATCAGGTTCGTCGGCGTCGTGAATGCGTTTCATGCAATGAACGTTTCACTACGTATGAGAGTGCCGAACTTAATATGCCGCGCATCGTGAAGCAGGACGGCAGCCGTATGCCGTTTAAGGAAGATAAACTCTGTGCGGGTGTGATGCGTGCACTTGAAAAAAGACCTGTTAGTACCGAGCAGATCGATGAGGCATTGAACCGTATCAAGCACCAGTTGCTGGCAGCAGGGGAACGTGAAATAAATTCTGCAGTGATCGGTAACCTGGTGATGGAAGAACTGTTAACGCTGGACCAGGTAGCTTATATACGATTTGCTTCTGTTTATCTCGACTTCAGTGACATCAACGCGTTTCGTGATGCCATAGAAAAGATCGAGAAAACCAAAGCGACAAAAAAGAAGCGTTAGCTTACTAACTGTAAAGAGAAAATCGAAAAGCGTTTACTGACATCAGTTTGCACTGTTTTGAAAATATGAGCCGTTATTATGACCAGTAATGTTGAGTATATGCAGCATGCGATACGGCTTGCTAAAAAAGGTTTATATACCACCGATCCCAACCCGAACGTAGGTTGCGTCATCGTAAAAGATAACGAGATCGTTGGTGAAGGCTGGCATCAGTATACCGGTGAAACGCATGCTGAAATTAATGCCCTGGCACAGGCCGGTAACAAGGCAAAAGATGCGACAGTTTATGTCACGCTGGAGCCGTGTAGTCATACCGGTAAAACACCGCCGTGTGCAGAAGCCCTGATCAGAGCAGGCGTAAGAAAAGTGTTTGCGGCCATGGAAGATCCAAACCCGCAGGTTGCTGGCAGCGGCCTGAAAAAATTACAGGATGCAGGGATAGAAATAGAACATGGCCTGCTGGAGATGCAGGCGCGTGAACTAAATCCGGGTTTTATAAAACGGATGGAAAGCGGACGTCCGTTTGTCAGGGTCAAACTTGCGATGAGTCTGGATGGCCGTACTGCGATGGCTTCAGGTGAAAGCCAGTGGATCAGCGGTGAAGCGTCAAGGAATGATGTGCAACGGATGCGCGCTGAAAGTTCGGCGATTTTGACCGGGATCGATACCGTGCTGGCTGATGATCCGTCGATGAATGTTCGGCTGACTGCACAGCAGCTTGATGTGATTGCTGTTCGCCAGCCAAAACGAGTGGTGCTGGATAGCCGGTTCAGGATGCCTGTGGATGCGAAAATTTCCTCTTTGGAAGGGGAATGTATCGTATATACCACAGTTAATATGGATAACGATAAAAGCTATCCATTTATAATCGAAACATGTGAAATGCAAGATGGCAAAATAAATCTCCTGCTTTTGATGGAAGATTTAGCGAAAAAAGAAATCAACCTGCTCCATGTGGAAGCAGGTTCAGTTTTATGCGGTGCTCTTTTAAAAAATGACCTCGTTGATGAAATCATTATTTATATGGCACCGCACATAATGGGTGATGATGCTAAAGGACTGTTTCATCTGCCCGGATTGGAACAGATGAAAGATAGGATTACGCTGGATATAAAAGATGTGCGTTCTATCGGTAAGGACATAAGAATTACGGCGCGTCCAGAATCTGCGCATTAGTGTTTATCGGGTAAAAGAGGTTATTGATGTCTACAGTTGTTGTCGTAAAAAAAGCCGGAAAAGTCTGTATTGCAGCGGATAGCCTGACCAGTTTTGGTGATCTGAAACTGAGCAATATGTATGACGCTGCGCACGATAAAATCCTGCGTTTTGAAGAAAATTATCTGGGCATCGTCGGCAGTGCTGCGCATCAGCTGGTATTAGAAAGTGTGTTTGCAAGCAAGAAGGTTGTCGAGAAAAAAATCGATCTTGATTTTTCATCTCGGTTATCAATTTTTGAATCTTTCCGCACTTTGCATCCAGTCCTGAAACAAAAGTATTTCTTAAATGCCAAGGATGAGGATGATGATCCTTATGAGTCAACTCAGATCGATGCATTGATCGCAAATCCTTTTGGCATCTTTGGTGTGCACTCTCTGCGCGAAGTAACCGAATATAAAAAATTCTGGGCGATCGGTTCGGGCGCAGAATATGCATTAGGTGCCATGTTTGCTGTTTATGATAAAGCCGCTTCTGCTGAAGAAGTAGCGCATGCCGGTGTTGCTGCAGGTGCAGAGTTTAACAACGCTTCATCGATGCCTCTATCAAGTTATGAAATTGATCTGCAACAATTACAGTCGGTAGCGAAATAGTTAGATGTTTACTGGAATAATAGAATCTGTAGGCAGTATTAAAAAGTTAGAACCGGTCGGTGGTGATATACGGCTGCATGTCGCCACAAGTTCACAGACGGGGGGCTCATTAGATATGAGTGATGTACAGCTCGGTGATAGCATTGCGGTAAATGGTGTGTGTTTGACCGCTATAGAATTTGATAAAAAACATTTTGTGGCTGATGTCTCAAATGAAACTATCACGTTGACCAGCTTGAAAGGTCTTTCGCCTGGCAGTGAAGTTAACCTGGAGAAAGCGTTGTTGCCAACGACCCGTTTAGGTGGGCACCTGGTAAGCGGTCATGTCGATGGACTGGGTGAAGTGATTTCGATAAAAGAAGAATCGCGCTCGATTCAACTGATTATCAGATCGCCGGATGAACTGAAGCATTACATCGCGATGAAAGGATCAATCTGTATCGATGGCACAAGTCTGACGGTAAACAAAGTGGCTGATACAGATTTTGAAATAAATATTGTTCCGCATACGCAACAGCAGACGATCATAAAAAATTATAAGCCGGGCACTAAAGTTAACCTGGAAGTGGATCTGATCGCGCGTTACCTGGAAAGGCTGTTGATGAAGCAGGATGATAATGCCGGCGATGGAGTCACGCTGGAAAGCCTGGCAAAAGCCGGATTTGTACGTTAATTAAACCAAAGTAAAATTAGCATGAAGTTAAATACCACAGAAGAAATAATTGAAGATTTGCGCCAGGGCAAGATGGTCGTCATCATGGACGACGAAGATCGAGAGAATGAGGGCGATCTTCTGATGGCGGCAACGGAGGTTACCGCAGATGACGTTAACTTCATGGCGCGATTTGGCCGTGGTCTGATCTGCCTGACGTTAACGCAGCAACGCTGTCAGCAGTTAAACCTGCCGTTGATGATACATGGTACCGATGTGCTGGAAAGCACAAACTTCACTATGTCGATCGAAGCGGCTGAAGGCGTTACTACAGGTATATCTGCAGCTGACCGTGCTGTCACTATCGCTGCTGCGGTTAAAGCAGATGCGACAGCAAAAGACCTCGTGCAACCGGGTCATATCTTTCCGCTGATGGCGCAACCGGGTGGTGTGTTAACCCGTGCCGGCCATACTGAAGCCGGTTGTGACCTGGCTGGACTTGCTGGTCTTGATCCTAGTGCGATGATCGTCGAAATTTTAAACGAAGACGGCACCATGGCACGTCGTCCGGATCTTGAAACATTTGCAGAAGAACACCAGCTGAAAATTGGCACCATCGAAGACCTGATCAGTTACCGGCTGAAAAATGAAAAGACCGTCGAACGTATTTCTGAATGTGTTTTTCCCTCGGAATATGGTGAATTTAAATTGATCGCCTACCGCAATAGTCTGGATTCGTTAACGCATTATGCGCTATTAAGTGCTGATGGTGGTATTGATTCAAACGAACCGGTAACAGTGCGTGTTCACATGAAGAATGCATTAACCGATGCATTTGGCTCGCAGGAATCAAAATCATGGCCGTTACAAGTCGCACTTAAGCAGGTAGCAAAAGAAAAACAGGGCGTGGTCGTCGTGCTTAGTTTACCTGATGAAGACGCGACGATACTGAACTGGATGTCAGAACGTTCGAGTGTTGATATGGATGTTGTCAAAACTAAACAGCCTGCAGATATAAGAACTGATGGTGCCGGTGCCCAGATACTGATGGATCTGGGTGTTAAAAAGATGAAGTTGATGACTGCGCCAAAAGTAATCCATGGACTTGCTGGTTTTGGTCTGGAAGTAGTTGATTATATTTCAGGTAAGGAAGTTTAAGATATTTAAAATAACGTTAGTGTAATGTCATCCCGTTGGTCGAGATGACAGTATAATGTAATAAGATATAAATAATATTATTGAAGAGAAGAGTAATGAGTGAAAGTAAAATAATTGAAGGCAGTCTGCAATATACGGATGGACGTTTTGCCATAGTGGTCGCACGTTTTAATGGTTTTATCGTTGAAAGTTTACTTGACGGTGCGGTTGATACATTAGTACGTCACGGTGTTTCAGCTTCAGATATAACTGTAGTGCGTGTACCCGGCGCTTTCGAACTGCCTGTTACAGTCCAGGGTCTGGCGCAGTCAGGAAATTACAGCGCGATTATTGCTTTAGGGGCTGTCATTCGTGGCTCAACGCCGCATTTTGATATCGTGGCTAATGAATCTGCAAAAGGGTTGTCAGCGATTGCACTTGACCACGGCATGCCGATCATCAATGGTATTTTAACCACAGAAAATATTGAGCAGACCATCGAACGTGCTGGTACAAAAGCAGGTAATAAAGGCTCTGAAGCGGCAGCTGCTGCTATTGAGATGGTAAATATATTTAAACAGCTGGGTTAAATAACAGCTTATTTGTGTTGCGTGATGTCTGAATCTAAAAATACAGCGGGTAAAGACCCGTCTAATAAAAGTGTTGCTAAAGCTCGGGGCAAGTCCCGCCGCCTTGCTATGCAAGCTATCTATCAGTGGCAGATGACGGGCGATAACATCTCAGACATCAAACAGCAGTTTTTTGATGAAAATAATATGGCGAAGCTAGATACTGCTTTCTTTTCTGAAATGGTAAGCGGCGTCGCCTCATCGATAAGTGAGCTGGACCCTTTACTGGAAAAATATATGTCGCGCACAGTTGAATCTGTTGATCCGGTAGAGCGTTCGATTTTACGACTGGCAACCTATGAGTTTATCAATCGTCTTGATGTGCCATACCGTGTGGTGTTAAATGAAGCCGTTACTATTACAAAAGAATTTTGTGCAGAAAACAGCCATACTTTTGTTAATGCAGTGCTTGATAAAGTGGCAAAAGAAATTCGTCATATCGAAGTGCAATCCAGAAAGTCCTGATTATTTATTACAATTCGCCACGTTTTTATAACGAATGGTTCATGATCTATGAATAGCGAGTTCGATATCATAAAGAAATATTTTACATTTTCTGATTCACGAGAAGATGTATTGATCGCAGGTGGAGATGACTGCGCCTGTGTATCTGTCCCCGAAAATAAACAATTACTGGTAACGGCTGACACCCTTATTTCGGGCGTGCACTTTCCAGCACAAACCAGCCCGGAAGATATAGCTTATAAGGCTGTCATGGTTAATCTAAG
>JADFWF010000175.1 GCA_015222965.1 Pseudomonadota bacterium
CTACATCTGCATTTGAACCGTTCTGGCAAAGTGCACTTGTAGAACCTTCCGGACATCCGCCAGCAAAATCCAGCCCTGTTGTCGCAGCATTTACAGATAAGCTAAATAGACCCGCAAACGATAATGCGGTTACTTTCATTAAACCCTTTATTTCCATTTCAATCTCCAAAACGTTTCATTCTCATTTCAATCCGTAAGCAGTGACATCAACACAGAATATCTACAGTTACAAATAAGTAGCGTTTTTACTGCAGATTACATGCCAATAAAAAAACATGCTTCAATAATCATAAAGTTAAACCTCATCTAAATTAGATGCGTACAAATTTATGGCTACATTTAGGAATATAACCCAAAAGTGTTAGCTGTACCGACAACAGCATGTTATTGAAAAGAACATACTTAGTATTTTCCTACTGTTTTCAATAAGATAACGTTAACCTCAGGTGAAAATATTAGATATTTATAATATATTAACTAAATAACGGTCAACACTAAATTTATTCTAAAAACCGACATTAAACTAATTAAAACAATGAGATAAGTAGTTTTTTAGGCATTTAAAAAAGTGTAAAGAAACTTGACTTGATATATTTTAGAAAACTAGCGGGAAACTCTGGTCGATCCCGCCAGCCGCACGCAGAGTGTTTCAATCTCATCCCAGACGTTGGCGTCGATCATGCCTTTGCTCACCGCGTCGAGGTATGAGCATCGTTTTAACATGAGCTGAAATGAGCGCGGCGTGTGGCGCGACATACATGATTTAAACATGGTAATACGACTTTGCCAGACACCGGAACGCTTCAGCATAAAATCAGCAGAGGAAACATCCTGTGAAGCCTGCGTTAATAAACGTATGTCTTTTGCCAGCGCCCAGTTCACCACCACCGGCACAATACCTTCCGCCTTTAGCCCAGCGATGATCTTGATGACACGTTTAGTATTGCCAACGAGCAGCATATCGACCAGCTCGAACACGCTGTATCTCGACTGGGACGTAACCGCCTCGGCAACATCTGCGTAGGTGATTTTGCCTGGACCTAATAACAGGTAAAGCTTTTCGATCTCCTGGTCCGCCGCCAGCAGGTTGCCTTCGACATGCTGGGAGATATAAGCGAGCACATCATTGTCTGCCTCCATATCCCGGGCTATGAACCGCAGCATCAGCCAGTGCGATAACTTATCGACCGGTACCGGCCAGCACTGCACTACCAGTCCGCTTTGATCGACCGCTTTATACCAGGCTGACTTTTTGGAATTGCCGTCAATCTTACCGGCGTTAATAATCAGCACAGTGTCTTCGGGAGGGCGTGACAGATAATCTTTTAATGCCTGTGAGCCCTGCTTTCCCGGTTTTGCTGATGGCAGCCTTATTTCCACGATGCGACGGGTGGCAAACAGAGACATATTGGCCGCCTCGTCCATCAATCGCTGCCAGTCAAACTGCGCATCCACATCCAGTATTTCTCTCTCGGAAAAATCATTCTGCCGCAGGTGCGAGCGAATCAGGTCCAGTGACTCCATCTGCTGCAATGGTTCGTCACCACTGACCATGTAAACAGGGTATACAGATTTGGCTATTGTGGATTTTAACTGGTCAGGACGAACGTTCATTTCGTTGCAGCGCTATCCAAACCGGGGTCAGAGACAAGCTTGTCTTTGCCCCCTGAGGAGTTAGTATCAGCCGTCGAGCGCGCCTGTAGCTTCAATAAGATTAAACGTGCCGCATCACGCTGCATATCCTTATATAAAATTTCAGCTTCATTGGTTATCGCAAGCACTGCATCGGGATCAAACAGCAAACTGCGTGCCACTGAAATTGAATCTGGGGAGATAGAATCAGGGCCGCCCTTAACTTTGATTTCTGGATCCTCTATAGCTGTCTTTACCATAAAATTAACTTTGTACTGCAGCAGATATTCTCTGGCACGGCCACTGCCATCAACAGAGAGTACACGCCGGGTCTTTTCTTCATTCACCAGCGTCAGTTGTGCTTTCGAAAGTTTGGCATCTTCAACAACTTCTATCTTATTCGTTGCCAGCAAGGATCTTATCTCACGGGCAAGATCGAACATATTATTCTGCTCGATATACATGGGTGAGATTTCTGCAGACAAATTTATCGAACCACGCAACTGAAATCCGCAGGCGTGCAGGCCGATGACGATGGTCACTAGCGCCAATACGTGCAGATATTTCTTTGAATTTCGATGCGTAAAAAAAGCCATATTAATTTGCCACGATGTTTACCAGGCGGCCAGGAACCACGATGACTTTACGTACCGTTTTACCTTCGATGTTCGCCATAATTTTTTCATCCGCCAGTGCAGAGGCTTCGATGCTTTCTTTATCGGCGTTCGCAGAAACATTTATTTTTGAACGTAACTTGCCGTTAACCTGAACGACCAGTTCGATCTCATCTCTCACCATCGCCGACTTGTCGCAGGCCGGCCACGACACATCGGCCAGCAACTCATCATGTCCTAGATCATTCCACAGCTGCTGCGTAATATGCGGCACGATCGGAGACAATAATAAAACGATGCCTTCTATCACTTCGCGTACTACCGCACGTCCCTGCTCACTGTCATCATCAAATTTAGCCAGCTCATTCATCAATTCCATAACCGCAGCAATCGCTGTATTAAAAGTATGACGGCGTCCGACATCATCACTCACTTTGGCGATCGTTTCATGCAGCTTGCGGCGAATATCTTTTTGCCCTGAAGTCAGAGCCTCAGTATTTAGAGCAGCTATCGTTGGTTGCTGCGTTACGTGTGCCGCAACCAGTTTCCACAAACGCTTTAAGAAACGTGCAGCACCATCAACCCCTTCATCATTCCATTCCAGCGACTGGTCGGGCGGTGCTGCAAACAGGATAAACAGGCGCACCGTATCGGCACCGTACTTTTCGATCAGCTGCTGCGGGTCGACCGTATTGCCTTTGGACTTGGACATCTTACTGCCGTCTTTCAGCACCATGCCCTGGGTCAAAAGATTTTTGAATGGCTCGTCGCTATCAAGCAACCCCTCATCGCGCATTAATTTGTGGAAGAAACGCGCATATAAAAGATGCAGCACAGCATGTTCGATACCGCCGATGTACTGATCGACCGGCGCCCAGTATTTTGCCCGGTCATCAAGCATGGCGCCTGCACCATTTGAATCTTTCGCATCCGGACAGGCAAATCGTGCGTAATACCATGACGATTCAAAAAAGGTATCAAAGGTATCGGTCTCACGTTCCGCCTTGCCACCGCATTCAGGACAGGTAGTCTCATAAAATTCCGGCATCTTTTTGATCGGTGAACCAACGTCATCACCGTATTCGATATCTTCCGGCAACACGACAGGCAACTGGTCTTCCGGCACCGGCACGGTACCGCATTTGTCGCAATGTATGATCGGGATCGGTGTGCCCCAATAGCGCTGCCGGGAAACACCCCAGTCACGCAGGCGATAATTAATCTGCTTCTCGCCCTTGTCCATCGCGGTGAGTTTGCCTGCAATGGCATCAACTGCCTGCTCAGAGCTTAAACCGTCAAATTCTCCAGAGTTTTTAAGCACGCCTTTTTCAACAAACGCTTCACTTTCAACTGTGACATCACTGCCATCGGCGGGATAGATTACCTGCTTGATCGGCAGATTATAGGTTTTGGCAAAAGCATAATCGCGGGTATCGTGCGCAGGCACAGACATCACTGCGCCAGAGCCATAATCGATCAGCACGAAGTTCGCCACCCAAACCGGCACCTGGTCACCACTTATCGGATGCGTCGCCATGAAACCGGTGGCCATGCCTTTCTTTTCCATAGTGGCAACATCGGCCTCAGCAACGCTGGTTGTTTTACAGGACGCTATAAATGCCTGTAGCTCAGAATTATTTTCAGCCGCTTTTTTGGCCAGTGCATGCTCAGCAGCAACCGCGACATAGGTAACACCCATCAAGGTATCTGCACGCGTGGTATAAACTGTCAGGGGTGCCACATCATCGGCATGGCCGTCAACATCGAATTGCAGTTCCACCCCGGTAGAGCGACCGATCCAGTTACGCTGCATGGTACGAACCTGTTCCGGCCAGCCATCGAGCTGATCCAGATCATCGAGCAGCTGCTCTGCATAATCGGTAATCTTCATGAACCACTGAGCGATCTCGCGGCGTTCTACCTCGGTATCACAGCGCCAGCATTTACCGTCGATCACCTGCTCATTTGCCAGCACGGTCTGGTCATTCGGGCACCAGTTTACGCCGGCCGTTTTCTTGTACGCCAGACCCTTTTTGAACAGGCGGGTAAACAGCCATTGCTCCCAGCGGTAGTAATCCGGCTTACAGGTGGCAAGTTCGCGATCCCAGTCATAGGCAAAACCCAGGCGTTTTAGCTGGTCACGCATGTAGTCGATATTTTCGTAAGTCCATTTTGCCGGTGCCACCTTGTTTTTTATGGCGGCATTTTCTGCCGGCAGACCGAAGGCATCCCAGCCCATGGGCTGTAATACATTTTTACCCAGCATACGCTGGTAACGTGAGATCACGTCACCGATGGAATAATTTCTCACATGGCCCATGTGCAATCGGCCACTGGGGTAAGGAAACATTGCCAGGCAGTAAAATTTTTCTTTTGACGGATTTTCAACAGCGCGAAAAACCGACTTTTCATCCCAGATTTTTTGAACTTTTTCTTCTATTTTCCGGGCTTGATATTCTTCATTCATAACTTTTTATAATTAATGGTGCAGTTCGTCGGATGACTTCACATGCCTGATTTCTGTGGGCTATAACTAGGCTATGAAGGATACACCAGCACCGAGACTACATAAAGGATTCGTTTCATTCTCGAGAGTATTTTATGGCCATTTCAACTAACACAGAAGTCATAACAAGGGACATCATGATCAAGCTACAGAAAAAGCCCGCCAACCACCTTATTTCAGCCTACAACCAGATGATGCAGGAAATGCGAGATGCATTTGAACATGCCGACCCGAGCGATATGTCATTGCAGAAAGCACTGGAGCTGGCAAAACACCAGGCGGTACATATCGGTGAAGTTACCGCCGAGGAAGCACATGAAATAGGTGAATATATCAAACGCGACATCAACGATGCTGCAGAATACATGATGGATACCAGCGCAGAGTTTTATGACTGGCTGATGCTGGATATCGAGATCATCGAGCGCAAAGTAATGGACCTGTTTTTATC
>JADFWF010000176.1 GCA_015222965.1 Pseudomonadota bacterium
AAATTACGCGCAAGAACGTCTCTACTGACCACTTTAAATTTAACCAACTACAGTGAATTTGGTCTGATCGTTGCGGCCATCGGCGTCAGCAATGGCTGGCTGGATGCAGAATGGCTGGTGGTAATAGCCATCGCACTTTCTTTATCATTTGTCATTGCGGCACCGTTGAATGACATTGATGACAAACTATATAGTCAGAACCGAAAATTCTGGAAGAAGTTTCAGGGTGAAAAGAGATTACCAGAAGACAGTATTCTGGATACTCTGGGTGCAACCATCGCTATTTTTGGTATGGGCAGAGTCGGTCGTGGTGCTTACGATAAAATGCATGAAACTCACGGTAATACAGTTGTAGGCATTGATTTTGATGTCGAACGAGTAAATTTGCATCAGCAGTCGGGGCGTAATGCTTTACATGGCGATCCCAGCGATGCAGATTTCTGGGATAAACTGGAACGAAATCATCGTATCGAGCTAATCATGCTGGCATTGCCCAATCTTCAGGCTAACCTGGATGCACTGGAACAACTTAGACAAACTTCATTCTCTGGACGTGTAGCGGCTATCGCCAGGTTTTCCGATGAAGCGGAGCTATTACGCAAGGCGGGAGTAACTGCCGTTTTCAATATTTATACCGAAGCAGGTGCAGGATTTGCCGACCATGTAGAAATATCAAAGCCATCTAGAGGATGATTCACTCAGCTCGTCGTACAATATATTTCTCTAATTCAACCAAAAACAGGACCGAGGAAGAGATCAGTATGATTTTTAACCACATCATGAAATTTATGGCTGTAGTACCAAATAATATTTGCATGGGTGTCAGGTAGGTAAAAGCTAACTGTAATACAACAAGAATAACAATCGCTATCAACACGTAACGATTACCGGTTAAACCCGACCAGTTTAATACTGAGGCTTTGATATAACGGGAGTTAAATAGATAAAATATCTCGAACATTACCAGCGTGTTCACAGCCACCGTTCTTGCATACTCAATACTCATACCCCGTTCAATTTCCCATATAAAAAGACCGAATGTGCCCCCCATCAAAATAAAAGAGACAAAGGCTATACGCCACAGTAAATGCGGCGTTAGCATCGGCTCCTGTGAATTTCGGGGAGGCCGTCGCATGACATTCTCTTCAGGTGGTTCAAAAGATAGTGATAGCGCCAGAGTAACCGCCGTCACCATATTAACCCAGAGTATTTGCACCGGCGTTAACGGTAACTGGTGAAATCCTAAAAGAATAGCCGCCAGGATAATCAATGCCTCACCACCATTCGTAGGAAGAATGAACAGAATGGCTTTTTTCAGATTGTCATATACCGTACGTCCTTCTTCGACCGCAAAAGCAATGGATGCAAAATTATCATCGGCCAGTACCATTTCGGCAGCCTCTTTGGCCGCTTCGGTACCATTAAACCCCATCGCAGTGCCCACATCCGCACGTTTTAGAGCTGGTGCATCGTTGACACCATCGCCCGTCATGGCCACGATAAAACCTGACTGTTGCATCAACCGAACTAATAGCAGCTTATGTTCCGGATTTACCCGCGCATACACATCCACTTTTTCTACCTGTTGCTGTAATTCAGCATCATCCATAGTACCTAGATCCAGACCCGTAAGCACATCATCGGCATTCACAAGATGCAACTGACCGGCGATAGCACGAGCTGTAGAAGCGTGATCACCCGTAATCATTTTTACCCG
>JADFWF010000177.1 GCA_015222965.1 Pseudomonadota bacterium
GTAAATCTGCTCGGACAGAATGTTAATGCATATAATGGAAAGATGTTCAGCAGCCATGGTGATAACGAGGGCGAAGAGACGTTGGCTGATCTGGCATTATTGATCCATTATGTTGCGGCTATAGATGGTATCGAACGTATCCGTTTTACCACATCGCATCCGATGGAGTTTAATGATGACCTGATCCAGGTCTATGCCGAAGTGCCTGAGCTAGTGAGTTTTTTACATCTGCCGGTTCAGAGTGGTTCAGATAAAATTTTATCTGCGATGAAACGCGGCCACACTGCTGAGCAATATAAAGATATTATCCGTCGTTTGAAAATAGCACGCCCGGACATCTCTATTTCATCTGACTTCATCATCGGTTTTCCTGATGAGAGCGATGAAGACTTTACTGATACCATGAAGTTGATCGAAGATGTTGGCTTCGATCATTCATATAGCTTTATCTACAGTGCGCGACCTGGAACACCCGCTGCAGTATTGATTGACAATACGACTGACCTCATCAAAAAACATCGCCTTGGTATATTGCAAAGTGTTATTACCGCAAATGCCAATGCCATCAATAAACAGATGGTAGGCACC
This sequence comes from Pseudomonadota bacterium, assembly GCA_015222965.1. Lineage (GTDB taxonomy): Bacteria > Pseudomonadota > Gammaproteobacteria > SZUA-229 > SZUA-229. The sequence goes on from JADFWF010000177.1 coordinate 589, forward strand.
GTAGAATCTGTTCTGGTCGATGGTGTTTCAAGAAAAAGTGAAACACAGGTGACAGGTCGTACAGAAAATAATCGTAAAGTTAATTTCGATGGTGATGAATCGTTGATCGGAAAGTTTGTCGATGTGAAAATCACTGAGGCACGAACTAACTCTTTGCAGGCTGAATATGTGGGTCTTTCTGTGCTCGATCGACTCAATCAAAGCGTAAATAATCAAAACGTAAATAATCAAACGCGGCGTAAACTTGCGTGACATTCATGAGTCATAAATATTAATGCGCAATTCTGACAATCAAGCTTCTTCCGAGCAGGTTTCATCTAACGTTACCAGCATTCAATTTGAGTTAACGCCCGCGGACAATCAACGCCTGGTTAACTTATGTGGTCCTGTGAACCAGTACCTGCATCAGATAGAAGATTATTATGATGTAAAGATCAGCTGCCGCAGCAACCAGTTTGAAATCAGTGGTGATGGCCGTCGTTTAAAAACGGTGAAGAATACCATCATGACGCTCTACAATGTGGCTGGACATGAAACCCTGTCGGCGGAAACGGTGCAGCTGTATCTGAACGATAACACCGGGGATGGTGTAACGAAAAGGAATGCTGTAGATTTTGAAGATGACGACAGCAGTACCAGTATAAAAAATCGTCGCGGAAAAATCAGTGGGCGCGGTAAAAGTCAGCAGCAGTATCTTGAGCAGATCAGGAGCAATGATCTGACTATCGGTGTAGGCCCTGCCGGAACGGGTAAGACCTATCTTGCGGTGGCGAGCGCTGTCGAAGCCCTTGAGAATGATCTGGTAGATCGTTTGATACTGGTGCGTCCAGCGGTGGAAGCCGGTGAGCGTTTAGGCTTTTTGCCGGGTGATCTTGCGCAGAAAATTGACCCTTATTTACGCCCTATGTATGACGCCCTGTTTGAGATGATGGGCCAGCAAAAAGTAGCAAAATACATCGAGAGAAACATCATCGAGATAGCGCCGCTTGCCTATATGCGCGGACGCACGCTTAATGATGCCTTTATTATTCTTGATGAAGCACAGAACACCACGATCGATCAGATGAAAATGTTTTTAACGCGTATCGGTTTCGGTTCTAAATCTGTTATCACCGGTGATATTACCCAGGTTGATCTGCCGCGTGATAAAACATCTGGCTTGCGCCATGCCCTGAAAATTCTGACGGACATCGAAGGTGTTGGTATCACGCAGTTTCAAAAAGGTGATATCGTCAGGCATCCGCTGGTGAAAAAAATAGTCCATGCTTACGAACAGGATGAGTCGAAATAGCGGCTCTTTATGAATTAAGCCATGACAATAACTGTTGAAGTATCCATTGCGGAAGACCTGATTTCAGAAGCTGGTGAATCGGGTGATGATGACGTTCCTGAACTGGGTTTGTTACAAACCTGGGCCGCTGCCGCTTACCTGGATAAGATCCCTGCCGTCGCCAGCATGCTGGTGACCACATCCGACGAAATACAAAAACTTAACAAGCAGTACCGCGATAAAGATAAAGCAACCAACGTTCTGTCTTTCCCGATGCAATCCCCTGAAGAAGTTGATATCCGCCTGTTGGGCGATATAGTTTTATGCGCGTCAGTTATCAGGCAGGAAGCAGAACAGCAAAGTAAAACCAGAACAGCACACTGGGCGCATATGGTGGTGCATGGCATGCTGCACCTGCAGGGATATGATCACGTCGAAAATGATGAAGCTGCAGACATGGAGCAGCTGGAAATAAATATTCTTAAAAAACTTGGCTTTGATAACCCGTACGAATTCTCACCAGATATGAAAACACAATGAAGAAAAATGAAAACAAAGTGAGCTGGTTTTCTGCTTTGAAAAATAAATATTTTAAGCAAAAAGATGACCGTGTTCAGCTGTTACAGCATCTTCGTGATGCACAACGCAAAGGCATAATTAACCTCGATGCGTTGATGATGATAGAAGGTGTGTTCCAGGTCGCAGAGATGCAGGTGCGCGATATCATGGTGCCGCGTTCTCACCTGGTAGTCATCCAGGAAGATATGGGTGTTGAGGATATGCTGGCTATCGTGGCTAACTCAGGCCACTCGCGTTTCCCGGTGGTCGATGAAAGTCTCGATGAGGTTGTAGGTATCTTGCTGGCGAAAGATCTAACCCATTATAACGATGAAAAAAGTCGTGCGGATTTTGAATTAAAAGATATCTTGCGCTCTGCGGTATTCGTGCCTGAGAGCAAACGTTTGAACGTACTGTTAAAAGATTTTCGTGAGAGCCGCAATCATATGGCGATGGTGATCGATGAATACGGCGGTGTTGCCGGCGTCGTCACTATTGAAGATGTGCTGGAACAGATCGTCGGTGAGATCGATGACGAGCACGACGCTGCAGATGTGACTAATATAAGACGTAGCGGGTTCCAGCGTTACAGCGTGCGTGGCCTGACGCCACTCGAGGAGTTTAACCAGTATTTTGATTCTAAGTTAAGCCATGAAAAATTTGAAACCATCGCTGGCCTGGTAACATTCGAATTAGGCCACCTGCCTGAACGTGATGAAGAGGCTACTATTGGCCAATTTCACTTCAAGGTGGTCAGTGCGAATTCACGGCGTATCAATAATCTTCAGGTCAGCCTCGTATCAGATGATGCTGATATCTCGGCGGCTGAAGATGTGCTTGGCAGCGATGCTGATGATGGCTGAGGGACGTGCTTATATAGCATCTGATAATAAAAAATGAATAATGCACGCACCGCCATCCATGGCTCCTTGCGTTATACCGTCCATCCATAGACATAAAAAATGAAAAATATTTTTCAAAAATTTCAGTTACTCGGCTGGCCGTTATATAGTTTAGTTGCAGGCGGGTTAACGACTTTAGCTTTTGCGCCATTTGATCTTAGCTGGCTGGTGTTTATTACACTGGCTGTGCCTTTTTACCTGTGGAATAAACTACCGGCGAAACAGGCTGGCATCAGTGCCTGGTTATATGGACTTGGCCTGCAATGCACTGGTGTCAGCTGGATATATTACAGTCTGCATGTTCATGGCAGCGCGCCAATGGTGTTCGCGGCGCTCCTCATCTTTTTATTATGCTGCTACCTGAGCCTGTATACAGGGCTTGCTGTTTACCTGGTAAACCGTTTCTTACCGGGTAAAGCCGCGCTGCGACTGATGCTTTTTTATCCTGCGAGCTGGCTGGTGTTCGAATGGCTACAGGGTTACGTGATGACTGGTTTCGCCTGGATGCAACTTGGGTACACACAGATTGACCTTCCTCTTTCGGGATTTTCGCCAGTATTTGGCAACCATGCTGTTGGTGGTTTAATCGGCGTCTGTGCCGGCGCATTTGTATTATTGATCCGATACTACAGGAACCAGAAATACAAACAGGTCGGTCTGACCGTAATCTTGCCGGTGCTCGCATTGTGGTTGGCAGGCAGTCTGTTGAAAACCGTCAGCTGGACGCAGGAATATGGTGAGCCGATAAAAGTCAGTGTGATCCAGGGCAATATTCCACAAAAAGATAAATGGAAGTTGCACATGAAAAAGCCAACGATGGATCTGTATCGTGATCTGTCGCTGGCGCAAAAGGATACGGATCTGATTATCTGGCCTGAGACGGCGGTGCCGGATTACTGGTATCGCGTGGTGCCGTATATCAAGCAACTGCGCGCGGAGATGGAAAGGAGGGACACGGATCTGCTGCTCGGCATCTTTGTAAAGAACGAGAACAAACGCTTGCTGAACAGTGTTCTGAACATTAACGGTGAGGCGTATAACAAACGCCACCTGGTGCCGCTTGGTGAGTTTATCCCACTGCGTTTTCTTATCGAGTTTTTTAATAAGTTTGTGAAAATACCGATGTCTGATATTGCCTCGGGTGAAGAAGACCAGGAGCTGATAACGGCCGCTGGTGTGCCTGTCGGTATCTCTATCTGTTTTGAAGAAGCCTTTGCCCGGGATGTGATTAAAGATTTGCCTGAGGCAAAATTACTGATCAATGTCAGCAACGATGCCTGGTTTGAAGATTCCATCGAGCCGCATCAGCACCACGCCATCGCTCGCATGCGTGCACTGGAAGCCGGGCGTTATATGATCCGTTCGAC
>JADFWF010000020.1 GCA_015222965.1 Pseudomonadota bacterium
AAAATTGTCGTTGTACCTGGCTCGGTTTTTATATCAGTAATCGGTGTTTACTGGTTCCTGGAAAGACTTGAATTATTTTAGATCGTTAGAGATGAGAAGAGAGTAGTAATGAATATTAGATATTTTATCGTTTTAGCGTTAAGCGTTTTTATCGTTTCCTGCGCTAATACAAAAGTGACTGAAAACTGGACACATGTAGAGCATAGCGAACCTTACAAACATCCGATGATTATCGGCATCTCAGATAGTCAGCAAACACGCCAGATATACGAAAAACATTTCGTATCAGAATTAAAGAAGATAAATATTACCGCAACGGCGAGTTATACGCTTATCAACAGCAAGCAAAAAATGAACCGGGAAACAGTACTAAAAGCAGTTCAGGGAACAGATATCGATTCAGTTATCGTTACCTATCTGGTCTCATCTGAGACCGAAGTGAAACACCATGAGTCACCTTTGAGCCAGGGTTACTCCGGTGATATCGAAGGCAGCAGATTGTCTGCCACCCTGGTTGCAACGCGAGGACGTACCAGCAGTGCAGAGATTATCACACTGAAAAATGACCTGTATGATGTGCAGACAAAAACATTAATCTGGACGACCCAGACCAGAACTGTGGCGCCTGAATCCATTGATGAAGCCATCACCGATGTAGTCGATTTGATTATCAGTCAGATGATAAGTGATGATGTTATAAAATAATCAAATTTATCAATCGTTTGAGTGCGCCATTATTTAAGTCGTTGTGTTTTAGTGAGCAGTTGCTATGATGCACTTAATAAAAGTAAAACAATCTGAAGGACGTAAAAATGAGCTCGATGACTAAGCCGCTGTATAAAGCTGTTGTGATATGTTTAACCTCTATATTGCTGGCATCGTGTGCAAACACAAAAATTTCTCAATCATGGGTTGAGCCAAATAATACGAAATCATATAAAGACCTGTTAATCATCGGTATCGGTGAGAGTGAGCAGAACCGCCGAGCTTATGAAAGCCACTTTGTCGAAGAATTGACCGCCCAGGGCATCGAGGGTGTGGCAAGTTATAAACTCATTAAAAGTAATGAGAAAATAGAGCGTGATGTCGTGGTCAAAGCCATAGATGGCCTGGGAATCGATGGCGTTATTATCACGCACATGGTGGCTGTCGACGAGGAAACGATCTACCGTCCAACCACGGGTTATGGTTATGGCGGTTACGGTGGAATGGGTTATGGCGGCGGCTATTATGGCGGAATGTACAGCTATTACCCGCATGTGAACAGTTATGTGCATAACCCGGGTTATTACACCACGCATGAAACATATACGCTCGAAACCAATCTATATGACGTTGAATCAGAAGAACTGGTCTGGTCTGCCCGTAGCCGAACATTCTCACCAGAATCTGTTCAGGAAGTGATCGTCGATCTGACTAAATTACTTATTAGCGACCTGGAAGATAAAGATCTTATCAAGAAAAAATAACGCTAAAATAATAAACAAAAATGAAAACAACTAATCTGGCGTTAAGCGGATTGTTCGGTCTGCTCGTAATATCTGGCTGTACGAACACAAAACTGGTACAAACCTGGTCTGATCCAAATAACAAAGCATCTTATAAAGATATCATGGTGGTAGGTATTTCAGACAGTGAGCAAACCCGGCGCGCTTACGAATCTTATTTCATTACCAGCTTGCAGGATGCGGGTGTTGAAGCGCTACCCAGTTATACATTGATCAGCCATGAAGATGAGCAAAAAATAGACGGTAAAAAAGGCAGCTTTCGTACCATTGTTGAATCAGCGATCAAAGGCAGTGATATCGATGCCGTGTTAGTGACACACGTTGTTTCCATCGAAGAAGAGGAAATCTACCGGCCATCGATGGATTATCAACCGGTTTACGGTATGCCTTATTACAATGCGTCCTATTACGGCGGCATGTATGGTTACCATGGTTACGTCACCAGCTATGTGCAGCAGCCGGGTTATTATACCGAGGAGCAGACGTATACCCTTGAATCCAGCCTTTATGATGTTAAGACTGAAGAACTCGTCTGGACGACGAGGAGCCGGACATTTGCTCCCGATTCGATCGATGAAACAATAAAAGATGTTTCAAGTTTAATTATTGATGATATGAAATCTCGCAAACTAATCCAGTGAGCACATAACTTAGATGTTCCAGCCAAAAGAACTGTTCATCGGTTTACGTTACATCCGTGCAAGGCGTAAAAGCCACTTCGTATCCTTCATCGCTTTCATCTCGATAGCCGGTGTTGCTTTAGGTGTGTTTGCACTCATCGTTGTGCTTTCCGTAATGAATGGTTTTGGTAATGAATTACGTGACCGCACATTAAGCATGACTTCGCATGCCACCATCAGTGGTTATGACGGTTATGTGCGCGACTGGCCAGCAGTACTGGAAAAAGCAGAAAAAAATAATGAAGTAATCGCTGCTGCACCTTATATTCGTAAAGAGGTGATGTTATCGAATGGCCGCCGTGTCAGCGGATCACTCATCCGTGGTATTCAGCCTGAGAGTGAAAGCAAAGTTTCACTGGTAGAATCAAAAATGATTTCCGGCAGTTTATTCGACCTGAAAGCAGGTGAGTATGGCATCGTGCTCGGACGAGAACTGGCAAATTCATTAGGTGTCTATGA
>JADFWF010000021.1 GCA_015222965.1 Pseudomonadota bacterium
ATGCTCAAACAATGGCAGGCGTCCGGCCTCTATCAAAAAATTCGCGAAGCCAGCGATGGCCGTCCTACATTCGTTTTACATGATGGCCCTCCTTATGCCAACGGTGCCATCCACATCGGTCACGCGGTTAATAAAATATTAAAAGACATCATCGTTAAAAGTCATACCATCGATGGTTATGACGCACGTTATGTACCGGGCTGGGACTGCCACGGTCTGCCTATCGAATTAATGGTCGAGAAAAAAGTCGGTAAAGCCGGCAACAAGGTTGACGCAAAAACATTCCGTGAAAAATGCCGCGAATACGCCGCCAGACAGGTCGATGGCCAGCGTAAAGACTTCATCCGTTTAGGCGTGCTGGGTGACTGGGAAAAACCCTACCTCACCATGGACTACCAGTTTGAAGCCGACATCGTACGCAGCCTGGGCAAGATCATCGAGAAAGGCCATCTGCACCAGGGCAGTAAACCCGTACACTGGTGCCTGGACTGCGGCTCTGCTCTAGCTGAAGCCGAAGTCGAATACCAGGATAAAGAATCACCTGCTATCGACGTGATGTTCACTGCAGTAAATAATGCAGACTTCGAAAAAGCGTTCAACTGCTCTGAAGGCGAAGGTGATATCGCAGCCGTCATCTGGACCACCACGCCGTGGACACTTCCGGCAAATCAGGCAGTCGCACTGCATCCTGAATTTGATTACGACCTTATCCAGATAAAAACAGATAACGCGCCGATACGTCTGATCCTGGAAACATCGTTGGCACAAAGCGCACTCGAGCGTTACGGCATTGAAAATTCAAAACTCCTGGCCAGCTGCAAGGGGCAGGCACTAGAGAACCTGCTGCTCAATCATCCTTTTTACGACAAACAGGTGCCGGTTATTTTAGGTGACCACGTCACCACTGAAACCGGTACCGGCGCTGTTCATACTGCACCTGGTCATGGTCAGGATGACTTTATTGTTGGTAACCGTTATGGCCTGGAAGTCTACAATCCTGTCGGCGGTAATGGTGTATTCCTCGCTGACACCGAACTGTTTGCCGGCAAACATGTAAACAAAGTTAATCCGGAAATTATCGAAGTACTGGAACAAAATCATGTTCTGTTGAAACATGAAAAAATGCAGCACAGTTATCCTTGCTGCTGGCGCCACAAAACACCGATTATTTTCCGCGCCACACCGCAGTGGTTTATCAGTATGGAACAGGCAGGTTTACGCGACCTTGCCAACAAAGCCATTAAAGAAACCACCTGGTTACCTGACTGGGGTCAGGCGCGCATCGAAAGCATGGTAAACAACCGGCCTGACTGGTGCATCTCCAGGCAACGCACCTGGGGCGTACCGATCACTTTATTCGTACACAAAGAAACCGGTGAGTTGCACCCCGACACCCAAACACTGATAGAACAAGTTGCAGAAAAGATAGAACAGCAAGGCATCGAAGCCTGGTTTTCTATGGAAGCCAGCGAATTGCTCGGTGAGGATGCCGACCAGTACGATAAAACCACGGACACGCTAGACGTCTGGTTCGACTCCGGTGTTACCCATGCCTGCGTACTGGGCAAACGTGACAAACTGACTTTTCCGGCTGACCTGTACCTCGAAGGCTCCGACCAGCATCGCGGCTGGTTCCAGTCATCGCTGTTAACATCAACCGCCATCAATGGCGTTGCACCGTATAAAAAAGTTTTAACCCATGGCTTTACCGTTGACGCCCATGGCAAAAAGATGTCGAAGTCCCTGGGCAATGTCGTTGCCCCGCAGAAGATCGTCGGCACTTTAGGTGCAGACATCTTGCGACTATGGGTTGCCAGCAGTGATTACAGTAACGAGATGACCGTCTCTGACGAGATCTTAAAACGCAGCGCGGATGCCTACCGTCGCATCAGAAATACCGCGCGTTTTTTACTGGCAAACTTAAATGGTTTTGATCCAGCCACAAACAAACTTGAAACCAGCGAATTACTTTCACTGGATCGCTGGGCGATCGCAAAAACCTTAGAGCTGCAAAACGAGATCATCGCGGCTTATAAAGAATTTAACTTCCATCTGATCTACCATAAATTACAGCATTTCTGCACGGTTGATCTCGGCAGTTTTTATCTCGACATCATCAAAGACAGACAATACACCACGCAGGAAAACAGCAAAGCCCGGCGCTCTGCTCAAACAGCGCTTTATCATATCAGTGAAGCCATGTGCCGCTGGATCGCACCGATACTAAGTTTTACCGCAGAGGAACTATGGCAAGCCATGCCCGGAAAGCGCGGTGAATCTGTATTACTCGAAAACTGGTACGAAGACCTTAGTGAGATGGAAACCGATGACTCGATGAACATGGATTTCTGGCAGACTATTCTTGAAATACGTTCCAGTGTCAGCAAAGAACTGGAGACATTACGTGCGGACAAAACTATTGGTTCATCACTCGATGCTGAAGTGACTCTTTATGTCGATGAGAAATTGCGAAACGAACTTGAATGCCTGAAAGATGAATTACGATTTGCCCTGATCACTTCTGAAGCCGCCGTAAAAAACATTAATGACGCAGATGATAGCTGTATCGAAACCACCACCGAAGGCGGTCAAACGATAAAGATTAAAACCTCGGCATCAGAAGATACAAAATGCGTACGCTGCTGGCACCATCAAAAAGATGTTGGCAGCAATACCGAGCACCCTGAACTGTGTGGACGCTGCGTAGAAAATGTTGCCGGTGACGGCGAACAGCGATTATTCGCCTGATAGAACATCATGAAATGGTTATGGTTCTCAGCATTAACGATCGTTCTCGATCAGCTAACTAAATATTATGCTGAAGTGGAATTGTTATTGCATCAACCAGTTGCCATCTTTCCCGGTTTTAATTTCACCTTGATGTACAACAAAGGCGCTGCCTTCAGTTTTTTAAGCGAAGCCGGCGGCTGGCAACGAATATTTTTTGTAACCCTGTCTACAGTTATCAGCATCTTCCTTTTTTTCTGGTTAAAACAGATCACACAAGATGAAAAACAAAAAGATAACCATCTATTACAGATCGCCATCGCCTTTATATTAGGCGGCGCTATCGGCAATCTAATCGACCGCGCCTTAACGGGCGAAGTTGTCGATTTTATTCAGGTCTATTATTCAAGTTATTATTTTCCCGCATTCAATATTGCTGACTCAGCGATCACGCTAGGCGCCGGATTATTGATCCTTGATATGTTTTTAGAGAC
>JADFWF010000178.1 GCA_015222965.1 Pseudomonadota bacterium
AATAGTGTACAGACCCTGTATCAAACAGAATACAGAAAAGATGTCTTTGAAAATATGCCTGCACTGGAAGACGGCGATAAGCCGGTTGATATCCATGTTAAAGGTGTAAAAGTAACGATATGGGTTGAAAAAGGTTTGTTATTTGCTTTAACAGATATAACTGATGAGTGACTGGTATCGACCGAAAATTCCCGGTCTACAGACATATTTAATACTCTATGCAATCATGGATGAACCAATGCGGACAAACTATGATCTCAATAACACCTCCGGCACTGATTAATTCAGCAGGTGCTCACACTCACTGAACACCGATAGACGTGATGCGCCTCGAACGACCTCCTGACCAGAAGGCAAGCTTGATCTCTGGTCATGTATCCACACCACCATATCCTTGATAACAACCTCAGCCTGCAGATCACGCGACAGCATATGATAGCCGTTTGAATAGAGCACTAGACGCCATTGCGATGTGTCTCTATCCGGTAGATTTTCAAGCATCATGCAGAATGACGGTGGTGGAATAATCTCATCATGCTCTCCATACAGGATCAATGCAGGCATCCTGAGCGCCGCGCCATTGACCAACGCAGCTTCCATCAGATCAGTAAGCCCATAGATCGCATCGATTCGGGTCTCTTTGATGACTAAAGGATCACGGCCTAATGCGCGCAGCATTTCGTCATTGTCCGAGGGATGAATATCCAGACCTTCACCTGTCACCGTCACTTCGGGCATAGTATGTGCGAGCAGACGCAGCGGCATCGTTTGCCACCATGGCATGACCTGCCAGCCCCATACGGCAGGTGCTAACAGGATCACTCCCTGTATGCAGGTTTGTTCCAGCTGCTGCGTCGCGCTGAGAATAACCGCACCACCCATGCTTTCACCCAACAGGAATAATGGTATACCAGGATGTTTATCACACAGCAGATCAACCGTTGCGATAAGGTCCGATTGCATGATGCTACGCCCGGCCCAGACACCGTTCTGCTCTGTCGCACCGAAACCTCGCTGGTCAATGGCATAAGTTGTTATCAAATCACCGGCAAAGATATTTGCCGCAGCATCAAAGGCGTTACTGTAATCATTAAAACCGTGCAAGGCCAGCACCACGGCGTCTGGTTCGACTGCTGATTGCCATATCTTCATCGGTAAGATGTAACCATCGGACATGATCGCAGACGCTGGCGTCAGTCGAGGCTGTGATGGTGCTATATCAGGTTGTGTCTGTATTTTCGGATTACTGCACGCATTCAAAAACAGGAGCAAGATTAGCTGCACTGCTAAGGTGACAAAAAGCTTTAAACATTTGAGCATGACAGCTAAAGGCTACCACATACCCACCGGTGATAAAGAAGACGAAGGACTGCCCGTAAAAACTAACTTGCCCTGGCAACGATGTTAAATCTTATCAGCTTGCCGGTATCATACGCCCATTTTTCAACCAGATATTCAAGCGTTGCGTGACTTCTATCGACCGCTTCCCAGTGAAGTATCATGATACTTTCACCATCGGCTTTATCAAACTCAAGACGCCATTTAATCGATTTACTCAATAAACCGCTCTGCGCCTTTTTTAACTCAAACCCCGCAAGATCGACAATTTTATTTTTCAGCTCATCGGCGGCTTTGCTAACGTCATCACTCATAAAAACAAACATCTCTTATAATAATTATCCATTTACTTCGATCACAGCTGGCAACTTCTGATCAAATTAAAGATGGCAGATTCTTTTAATTTAGTTGAGTCTGCCCTCAATCATCATTAAATCCCAGTTTCCTGTTCGTTCGTTTTCGTACGTATCAATATCAAGAATTATCTTTTTAATATCAAAGAATTAGATACGGTAATCAGTCTGAAAAATCAAGAGTGAGTATAAACAGACTCTAAGCAAAAATAATTTATTGGTCCAGGAGTAAGCTGATAGCTCTCCTCTTAAAGCAGGAGTGAACTACAGATTTTTTTGATCGCATTTATTGCCAGCGCATCTAGATTGAATCTACCAGCAGAGATTATTAAGCGCTTGCCCGTATCAATAAAAAATGGACAGCAACATTAAAACGCAATCCGAGGAATTACTCTGTGACATAAGTTACACAAAAGTGAAAAGAGCCTCAGAAAAGTGGCAGAATTAAGCACCTGGTCACTTAAACAGATAAAATACAGGTAAATAAAGAGTTAGCATTTAGATGACAAGCAAAACAAAGTTACAAAAAACAGTTAAAAAACAACGCGCGGCACTCAAAGAACTGCTATCTGAGTCGATGGCTGAACTTGCGGCTGCATGTGCAGGTGAAATGAATAACCGCCAGGTACTAGAAGACATCCTTGCAAAAGAAATGGCTTCAGCTGACTATTGCAAATACCTTTGGGTGCTCGATAAAACCGGCCGTCAATTAACCGATAATGCGATGCGTGCCGGGTTCAAACACGGACAGGTCGGACGCGACCGCGCCGCCCGCCCTTACCTGCAACGTGCTCTGAAAGGTGAAGACTATTATCTGTCTGAAGCTTATATCAGCCGCAACCGCAAGCGCCCTTCTCTCACGGCTGTCAAGATAATCTACGATAAAAACGGGCACGTTAATGGTTACCTCGGGGCCGACTTTGATCTGCGCGAACTGCCAAATACCGCTGAAGACTACAAGAACGAAAAAAACTGGCAGCAGATAAAAGGCGACCCGGCGATCCGGAGCAGCCTGTTCTCACAACAACGCACAGAAAGCGCCATGGACGCACAGATTGATAATGTGTTCAGCGTTATACGGGAGTTAATACTGGAGCATGGCGTGTTCCACGCTAAGCTGCATTTCTCCAGCAGCCGTGCAACACTGTGGCTGGTCGATAATCCGTTTGATTATCAGATTTTAAATATCGACGAACTAAGCGATCCGGATATCTGCCTGGCTTTTCGGCGGCAGACGTATTTTGACAAAGCTATCGTCGATGCAAAAAACATTTCACTGGTTCTACAACAGTTCAAAGATCTACGCTTCGCCGATGAGACCATCTACTTACGCGCAGCTTCACTCAATGTCGTCAATGGCATGGTTGGCTTAAATTTTTCATGTGACGGTTCTCATTATATGCATTACGAAGAGTTCCTTGAGAAAAACACGACGTTCTGGTTCGGCGGTTAGCATTGACCAGGGTCAGAGAGCCATTGTTTTTAATATTAGAAACAATTGCTCTCTGACCTTATTTATTATACGGTTTAATATAATGAATCAGCTGGTTTAGGAGATTATATTGACTCAACTTCAATCTGACGAAAAGCTTAACACCAGGAATTTTGCGAATCTCTGGATAGGCATATTTTTTCTGCTGTCCTCAGTCTCGCTATTAATTCTCATGATGATGTTTATTTTTGTATGGCAACCAATATGGTCTGAAGGTTTTCAAGACTTTCACACCGTTAGCAAAGCCATAGAAAAACTCGATAAAACAACCAAACCTGCGTCAGATGCAGTTCCGTTAATGCTTTCAGAAATGAAGCAGATGAACCAGAACATGTACCAGATGAATACGACTTTGTATGAGATGAAAAAAATGAATAATACCATGTATGAAATGCAAAACATCATGCAAGGTATGAGTGCGTCTATAGACAATCTGGAGCAGATGACACCCGAGATCCAAAGGATGACACTCTCCATCGACCAGATGACGATGGTCTTATCAACCGAAATGCCGCGGATGACTTATACCATGGGTCGAGTAAATAACAAAATGCCTAATATGGGCTTCATGCCATTTAAATAAAAATTCCTGCGATCAGGATAGAAGAGATTAGAGGAAACCACACCTTTAATTTTTTACTGAACGATTTATATAATTTATGACCCCGGAACGTTTAGCCATCATAAAAGCAAGTCTGGACAGAAGGCAGACCGATCTTACCGTGGTGATGGAAAATGTTCGCAAACCTCATAACCTCGCAGCCGTCGCACGTACTCTGGAAGCCGTTGGCGGACTTGAGATCCATGCCATCACTGCACTCACTTCGATCCGTCTCACGCAGATGTCTGCGGGCGGTACAAAGAAATGGATGAAGGTGACTAAACACCCTTCTACCGATCAAGGATTGAAATTCTTAAAACAACAGGGATACCAGATCATCGCAACCAGCCTCTGTGAAAACTCAAAAGATTATCGTGAGATCGATTACACCAGACCGACAGCCATACTGGTTGGTGAAGAACTGGAAGGAATCAGCGAGCAGGCAAAACAGATGGCAGATGAGAACATCAGTATCCCGATGGTCGGTATGGTACAGTCCCTGAACGTATCAGTCGCCTCGGCATTAGTTCTCTACCAGGCATACCATCAGCGGATGACTGCAGGATCGTATGACAACCGTTCACTAGATGATGAGGACTACAAAAAATTACTCTTTGAGGCCTGCCACCCAAAAATTGCAAACTGCTGTCAGCAGAAAAGGATTCCTTATCCAGCCATCGATGAAGATGCAAATATACTGGAACCACTGCTCGGAACGCTGGCGAATTCAGATGGCAATTTTTCTGAATGGATGAAAAAGAATGATATATGAGAAAAAGTGGCGATCGTAATAAAGGGAGACAGACCACCATTGGCCCGCCCCCTTTAATTTTTTACATATCTCCACCAGAGCTTCCGTCCGAACCAAGGTACCAGTTATATGTGCCCTGAATAATATAGCCGTCAGTATCGAGTGATAATGTATTTGTAATATTGCCGGATATCGCATCGATCTCGATCAGATTTCCATCCTGAGAAGCTGCTGTATAAAACATACCAGAGTTCAGCGGATCAAATGATGAGGTATGGCTTTGCGATTTATAACCATCGGTAGGTGCATTTGCAATGCCCGAAATATCACCCAGTTTGATATGGTTGCTGGTATCGATCAAAGTCATAAATGTATCTGTATGATTGGTTTCGATCGCAATATTGGCAGCCGCGTCAAACGTGGTATGACCAGAACCTAAGCCGGAAGCAACCACATTAACAATACTCATATCTGTTCTGTTAATGATAAAGGTGTTGCCTTCTTTCGAGCCCATGTAGATATGCTCGCCATCTGGATGCATGCCAAAATGATGCGCCCCCATCACACTGGCATCACCGGTAAGTTCAGCACGGCCGGTGAGTTTGATCCTGCTTTTAAATTTTGGAACTCGGATCTCAATCACTGAAGGATTAATGCCTTCTGCACCAAGACCCTCAGCAGAGCCGTAAAAGGTACGCGAATCACGTCCAGATGTTGCACCAGGTATTTTAGAGAAGTGATGAACGGGGCCCGGTGTACTAATCGTATCCTGAAGTACAATTTTTACATGGCCTTTTTTATTACCGTGTTTCTTACCGTGTTTTTTACCACCAGCATGCATTTTTATTTTATATAGATGCACCTGCTGCCTTGCTCTGTCCGTCAGCAGGAACTCATCATCATCGACCCAGAAAGGATGACCGGTAATCGTGCCGCTACCTACTTCTTCAGGGCTGCCGACCACACCGACGACACGGTTATCACTTACATCGATAAGACTCATCATTGCTTTTCGAACACCTGAAACTAATGCCATGTTCGTATTCGAGTTATAACTGACAGAACGAGGTCTATGTTTCAGCGGAATGATGCCTGAATTCATAAAACTCGTGCCATCGTAATCGATGATGTCCAATGATGTTGAGTTGCGGGTGCTCACATACACTCTATCATTTCCAACTTTATCTATCGGATAGGGTTGATCACCATGGGTTGGTATCACATCGACCACTGACATACTGCGGGGATCAACGATAAAGACCCGGTTTGAATTATTGTCTGAATAATAGCCAACTGCATCAATTGCATGCGCGGCCATACTAGCAGTTAACAAAGTGGAGCCAACAACAGCACTTTGTATCACTCTATAAATTACATTTTTTTGAATAGTCATTTCTAACAGTCTCACAATTACTTCCTCACTAACTTACGAGTTAATCTCAATTATTCGATAAGAGTTTTTTCCAAAACGGTCATCACTGGTAAAAACCAGACCTTGTCCGCGATGGCTGGAAAGAATTTAATCGTTATATCGGTAAAAAACTATTCATTTATTCGTTCATTTTCGTACATACATCAAGAAAACAAAGAATAAATAAACCGGCCGCGCCAAA
This sequence comes from Pseudomonadota bacterium, assembly GCA_015222965.1. Lineage (GTDB taxonomy): Bacteria > Pseudomonadota > Gammaproteobacteria > SZUA-229 > SZUA-229. The sequence goes on from JADFWF010000178.1 coordinate 6,149, forward strand.
TGACACAATAAAAATTCATTAGTGTGTGTTATCACACATTAACACTGCTATTACAGACTATTATGAAAAGACATCAACTGGAAATTAAAATGGGCCGGTGGCAGATAACGATCAAAAAATTTCAATTTCCTCGATTTATTCAATCCGGTATTTAACTGTTATATACTTAGAGTGCAAAGCATGTTAATTACACAGGCATCATATCAATGATCATAAACCGTCTTCCATACAAGCTGTATAGGTGCTCTGCTATCGCCGTTATTTTTTTACTGACTGGCTGCGGTGCGGGCTTCGTTGACTCCGAACAGTCGCTGGGCACGAATGACAGCCGTGCCGTAGTACTAGGTGACGTCGATGGCGATGAAGACCTGGATATGGTGGTGGCTAATCAGAACCAGGGAAACAAGGTCTACCTCAACGACAGCGCGGGGAATTACAGCGACTCTAATTTGTCTCTGGGCGTCAACAGCAGTCAGTCTGTCGCCCTGGGTGATATCGATGGCGATGATGACCTGGACATGGTGGTGGCAAATCAAAATCAGGCCAACCTGGTCTACCTCAATGACAGCACTGGTATTTTCAGCGATTCCGGGCAGTCGCTAGGTGAAAATGACAGTTACGCCATCGCGCTGGGCGATGTCGATAATGACGGCGATCTGGATATGGTCGTCGCAAATCAGAATCAGGCCAACCTGGTCTATCTCAACGATGGCGCTGGCAGCTTCAGCGATTCAGGTCAGTTACTGGGAGAGAATGACAGCCGGGCCGTCGCATTAGGTGATCTGGACAGTGACGGCGATCTGGATATGGTGATAGCCAATCAGGGACAGGCCAACCTGATCTATCTCAACGATAATACCGGCAACTTTTTCGCCAGTGCTCAGGAACTAGGAGAAAATGATAGCAACGCCGTAGTGCTCGGTGACGTCGACCGCGATGGTGACCTTGATATCGTGATAGCTAATGAAAATGAAGGAAACCGGGTCTACATCAACAATAATTTTGAAGGGTTTGGTGGTTTTATCGATTCAGAACAGTCACTGGGCGCGAATGATAGTCGATCAATAGCACTGGGCGATGTCGATAACGACGGTGATATGGACATGGTGGTAGCGAATCAAAATCAGGGAAACCGTGTCTATCTCAACGATGGCGCTGGAAGCTTCAGTGATGACGATCAGTCCCTGGGGGAAAACAGCAGCCAGTCTATCGCTCTGGGCGACCTTAATAGCGACGGCATTTTGAGCATAGTAGTGGCAAACGCCGGCCAGGGTAACCGAGTCTATAATTATGAAAAAGAAGAAGTTGATATATTAAAATCTTTTGAAAATTAATTAAAGCCATTAAATAGAAATGCAGGGATTATTATCTTTTTTTCCCGACACTGTCGGTCTTGACCTCCGCGTCTGATACAGGATTGGCGAGAAAGAATGCAACCTAGAACACTAGCATTAATAATAACAATATTGCCATTGCTTGCTTCTAATGCAGTATACCTGCTGAGTGCCTACGAAGGCTTCATCCCCTGGTGCATACCTTATATCGACGGCTGCACTACTATCAGCCAGGCTGCTCGTAGCGGCAATTCAATATTCATCTATCGCGCGGCCATGATCGCATACGGTGTTTTACTGATATGGTTCTGGATATATGCGCAACAATGGTTAAACCATCTCAATAGCCATACTACAAAAATATCTCGCACCATTAAGTGGTTAGGAATAATGGGCGCAATTTCTCTTATTATCTATATCGATTTTTTGGGCACTACGGGTGAGGTTAATCGTTTTATGCGGCGATATGGCATCATGATATTTTTCACATTCACACCACTGGCTCAATTATTAATGCTTAAGCAACACTTTGAAATTTTACAGTCTGCGCCAGGAGGCGCTATAAAGCTCAGGACACTTCAGTATCAGCTTATCGTTTTATTATTAATGCTGGCCATCGGTTTCATAAGCATCATATTGGATATCACCCAGAGCAAGACGCATATAAGCGAAAATATCGTGGAGTGGAATTTTTCACTGTTATTAAATCTGTATTTTGCAGCGATGATTTTCATATGGAAGGACTACAGATATTATTTGAAATAATATATTTCAAAAGAACGGAGTGATTATTATCGAGACTGAGGCCGAGACCGAGAAAAATTTAATTTCTCCATCGTTTGTCACGCTAATTGTAATTTTTATTATTCATAACACCTGCACCTACCCTTTTCATGACCACAAGGCAATATCATGAAGTTTGACTGAGCACTGATCGTTTCTTTTAAGGTATCCCAATATTCAAATTTGTCAGTACCAAAAGTAAAACTCAGCATCACTCTCAACTTATCAGTCTCGGCATAGGGCTGTGTCGCATGCTCAAAACCGTCACCGAAAACTACCGCTTCATTCATTTTATATTCATGAATTTTGACAGATGATAATCCATCCTTATACATCAAGTTACCATGTGACTTCTCGAGCTCATATAACGGGGTGATCAGTGTGTAGCCATTCGCACCATCACAAAAATCCTTATGCCATGTCTCTCTGTCCATCTTCTTGCCGACGACGAAAAAACCACAATATACTTCTATGTGATCTTCAAAATCCACCAGCTCTTTGATGTCATCCATAATATCCAGATCACTCATAAAAGATCTAAAAATATTATAGGTATGAGCATTATTATTTGAGACCCACAACAATGGCGCGGTGCCATAGGAAGTAATATGAAACTGCAGGCCCTCAAGTTTCATCTGAATATTTATCTGTTCCATACCTGCAAACAAATAGTCGTACCCCTCTCTGTTTAATCTCTCTTTCAAGAAATCATCAAACATCGTCCTTAGAGTATCTAACAAAGAAGGATCAAAACTTACCGTGTAAGCATTTAAACCAGGCTCGAGCTGTTGGAGTCGTTTCATTTTTATGAGCAGCAACTGCTAATCTAACAGCGTTGTTTATATGGGGACCCAATTTTACAGGAACATTCAAGACCGCAGTGATAAATAATTCTCACTCACCCTCCTTTCCAAACTATAATTTCACCTCCGCCCCTTTTAAATATATAATCGTCAACCACCCTGTCACTCAAGCAATAAAAGGAAACTTTGAATGAATATTATAAGAACAGTATCAGTACTTATTCTGGTAACAATGTTTGCATCCGGTTCAGCTATAGCTGAAGGTGTAAAGCTTTCTGAAAAACTGGCTAACAGTGACGTCAGCGTCACTATCGATATGCCAAATTGTAAGGAAGATGCTGAAATTCTCTGCCCTGGCCTGTCCAAAGACAGCAGAAAATCGATGATGTGCCTGATGGCTTATGAAGACAATCTATCAATAGACTGTAAGATCGGGGTCATAGAAGCAGTTCTGATATACGAGATGGGCATGCTTGATATAAATTACTCTATCAATGCCTGTGAAGCAGATGCAGACAAACACTGCCTAAATGTAAAACCTGGAGCTGGCCGCATAGTAAGCTGTCTTAGAGAAAATAAAAACAAGATAAGCGAGAGATGCACTTCTGCATTAAAAGAAACAGGAATGTGGAACCTGGGCGCTAAATAAGACCTGTTAAGCATTTTTAGAACTAAAAAAGCTGGCAGAGGGATTAATAAATAATCTCTCTGCCAGCTTTTAACACTTAAAAGGGCTCAATACACTTATAAGTGGCCGTACCATCTGAACCATTAGAAACAAGAAAAGCCTGCTTGCTGTAGTTGACACATACTTCATCAGCAATCCTGTCTGCATCCCCTTCTGTATGTTTGCTTACATTAGCAATAACCACCTTTTCAGGACTGGCATTAACCAATCTTGCACCACACCCCGTTAAAATGAGCGGTATTAAAATAAGTAATAATATATTTTTCATAAGTAAGTTTAACGGGACCTTTTAATTATTATTGTATTATCCCTGTCTACTAGTCGGATTACGCTGTTCAGGGAGAATTTTATTTGCGAAATAATGATCAGCATCATCAATATCAACAGGTTTCTCTTCGATATCTACTAGTGGCAATTCATAGTCACTCCAACCACGCAGACCGGTCTTAAGAGATATGACCTTCTCATATCCCATCTGTTGTAAAGTATAGGCCGCCAGTGTCGTACGATTTCCTGACCGACAAACCAGCACAACCGGCCTATCCCGGGCTGTTACCAGATCTGGTTCGGTTTCCTCGAAGTCCCATTCACTGGCATTTTCGAGGATGCCTCGAGGCACATTCAACGAATCCGGAATATGCATGGTGTCGTATTCATGCGTTTCCCGAATATCAACAATAAGTGTTTCTGGATTTGATTCGAGATACTCTTCCACATTCCAGGGCATCATCTCCGTGATTTTCGGGGCGATTTCAGCAGCAATTTGAGCAAATGTTTTCATTGATAGTCAGATAGGTAACGAAACTGAAATGAGGTTATCTCAAACCACATATAATCTCAATCTTGATTTGGAAAAAAGTGGGCAATGAAATCAATCCCTCTGCCCCCCTTTAATTTTCTTTAATTAAGACTCATCAGACGCTTGCCCTTCACACTTATTCGATGAGATTTTTTTTGGCCACATCAACTGGCGGAGATGACGCCGACGAAGAACATTAGAAAAACCCCCATGCAAGGCCGAGAACAGCAAGGCTGTTATGACAGAGAGAACGATATAATGCGCTTTCCAGAGAAAAACAAATGAAGCGCGAAAAAAACCGGCTGACAGCATATCAAACGCCAGCTGAAAATTTTCCAGCAAAGTATCCAGCTCTTCAGGCACGACAACGCCAAGTGACGCCGGATGCTTATCTATAAAAAACCAGAGAACCCAACCAGTCACAAATATAATGACCGAGAAATTAAACATAAACGACTAACACACTAAAATACTAATAATTGTAACGACACATATACCCTGTTATTCATGAAGCTTAACAGCTTCAAAAACGTCCGATCTGACACCCTACACTTCTGATCTTGAAGGGGGCGAAGAGATTAAATTTTAACTACAATGATTAACGATAAACGGGATACGCAGGATACGCAACGACTCACTCAATATGTCCCGGCTCATCCTTTTCCAGATAATCCTCTTCCGCCTCACTCAACTCGACCTCATCAAAACCGTTAATCATCGGCATCAAATGCTCTATAAACGAGGTACCGGTAGTGATGAGATAGACATGAATAATCACAAAAGCCGCGATAGCAAAAGCAAACACTGTATGTATTACAGCAACCCACATCAGCGCATCACCGGATGCCGCACCGCCCCAGAAAGAATACAGCAGGTAAAGAATACCGCTGATCCAGATCGCGGGGAATAAAAAAAGCTTGAGAGCCAGGTAAGATATCGCCTGCAGTGGGTTGTGTTTGCGCCAGTATGCTTTGCGGTATGGGTGGCGCTCACCTTTGAATATACCAAAAGCATAAAATTTCGCCACCTTCAGCAATCCATTAGTCGTGGGGACATAATGCCTCCATGTACCGGTAGTAAAATGCCAGAAGATAGCGAACACCCATAACAATAGAAGTGCCAGCGCACTGCCGGTGTGCCAGTTAACTGCTGTCTTAAACGACATCAGATCATGAAAAC
>JADFWF010000179.1 GCA_015222965.1 Pseudomonadota bacterium
AGATCATCAAGTAATATAAAACCCTGTTTCATATCCATCGAAATAATTTCCGGCGCATTTACCCCGACATCCCGGATCAACTCTGTTACCTGCAGGAAAGGGCGACAGTCTTCTTTTTCGGGCGGGGCATCCATGACGATGCAGGTCCTGTTGTTTTTGTCATCGGTGACGCGGAAGTATTGTCTGAAGCTGGCATCAGCCGATGCGGGTTTAAGATTTTTATAGTTATTCTCTGACAGGCTGTCCAGCCATTGTTGCAGTTGCGTGAGACGATCCACTTAGCATTCCTGTTGTTATTGTTATAATGTGCACATTGTAACCCATGGAGCTTTGGAATTAATACTATGAATAGATCAGTCGTAATCGTCGGTATGGGAGAAATGGGCAGCGTATTCGCGCGTGGATTTTTAAGGACGGGTTATTCCGTTCATCCTGTCATCCGCGGTATGGAAATGAAAGAGGTAGCCGCTGACAACCGGCAGCCTGAAATCGTGCTTATCGCGGTTGGCGAAGCTGACTTGAATGAGCAGCTGATGAAAGTGCCGCCTGTATGGAAGGATAAGCTGGTATTGCTGCAGAATGAATTACTGCCTAGAGACTGGCAGCCTTTAAAGCTTGAGCCAACGGTTATATCTGTCTGGTTTGAAAAAAAGAAAGGACAGGATTCTAAAGTTATTATCCCGTCCCCCGTTTTTGGTAAATACGCACAACAGGTTGCAGATGCATTGGCATCAATCGATATCTCGACCAGGGCGCTGCCGGATGAAGCGGCATTGCTGCATGAGCTGGTATTAAAAAATTTGTATATCCTGACCACGAATATCGCAGGTCTTGAAGTCGGCGGCAATGTCGGTCAGCTGTGGCATGATCATAAAGTTCTTGCCGAGTCAGTTGCCCTCGATATCATTCGATTGCAGGAAACATTGACCGGAAAGGCGCTGGATCACCAGGCGTTAATCGATAGCATGGTCGATGCATTTAATGGTGACCGTGAACACATGTGTATGGGGCGCAGTGCCGCTGTACGTATACAGCGCGCTCTGATGCTGGCGCGTCAAAACGATCTAGAGCTTACTATGCTGGAGAGAATTGCTGCGTTGTAGGTTTTTTATCCTGAATAAAATTCACTGCAGCCTCGATGACAGCACTGTCTCGTAAGATGCGTCGATGGCCTAGTCCACTGGTAATCATAAAAGGTGCATTATTCCACGCAAAAGCAACGGCCTGACCTTCTTCCCACGGGATGTCGGTATCGTGCGCATCGTGTATCACCATTCCTGGTGTAGATATTTCTTTGACCGTGTTTTGCATGCAGATATTTTTCCATATTTCTTTGCCGAAACGGGTCTCAATCCGCTTGATCAGATTAGCCTTTGTGGCTTTTGTCAGGTGCAGTGTACTGGCAAATTTTTCTAACAGGCCAAAGGTCGTGGCCGGTGGGCATATGCTGACGATATTGTTTGTTTTTAAACCACGGTGAACGGCTACGGCGGTACAAGGTCCACCAAATGAATGTGTGATGACGGAATCAAATTCACCGTAGTGCTGCTGCAGACCAAGTATCACATCAGCGACTTCATAAAGATTTGTCTGCTTGCCTGAACTTTTGCCTTGTGCCGGTGCATCAAAACTTATTACCTGGTAGCCGGCGTATACCAATGGTTCGACGAAAGAACCAAGTTGTGTGCCGCGGCCGCTCCAGCCGTGAACCAGCAATAC
>JADFWF010000180.1 GCA_015222965.1 Pseudomonadota bacterium
AATGCAACAACAGACTGACCGTTTTCAGCGGAAAGCTTTTTTTCGACGATGATGATGTCGCCATCCTGGATGTTGTCATCGATCATCGAATGGCCGGAAACTTTTAAAGCGTAGGTATCTTTGCGCACCATGTTGGCTGGTACTTTGATGTTTTCGCTATCTTCGATACATTCGATCGGATTGCCGGCGGTGATCATGCCAAGCAGTGGTATTTCGATATATGTCGACAGTTCGCTGTCGAGTGTATCGTCGATGGATTCGAGTCCGGGAGTCCACACTGGTCGGCGGTTTTTGGGTAATAACAGGCTGACGTTATTCATATGATTTTTATTATTTATTATTATGAATGAAGCATAGCTTACAATATTTAAAATAATATGTAATCACCTGCTATTAAAAACATATTTGACGATAGTCAGATAAAGCTGTCTATATTTGTTGCTGTGGGGGTATGATATAGAGAAGCTAAATAACTGAAGTATATGAATAAAACTATGAAGGGGGTGGTGCGATGAGTTTGAATTCACTTGATTCTGATACCGGCAAACTGGTGCTGAGACTGAGCGTCGGTGGTCTGATGCTGTTTCATGGGATTGCAAAAATAATGCATCCCGGTTCTCTGGAATTCATCGGCGGGATGCTGGCGGGTTTTGGTCTGCCGGCGATACTGGCTTATGGCGTTTATATCGGTGAAGTCGTTGCACCGCTGATGGTTGTCGTTGGCTACAAGGCAAGAATCGGTGGCTTGATCATTGCGGTCAATATGTTGTTTGCACTGGTGCTCGCGCATACCGGTGATTTTTTCAGTTTGTCTGAGCATGGCGGCTGGATGGTTGAGTTGCAGATGTTCTACCTGTTATCTGCGATCGCGGTTGTATTTCTGGGAAGTGGCAGGCAGGCGATCAAGCCTGATTGATAGCATCTGATGAGTGACGGTTCGATCAAGTATACGGTTATAAAAAAGAGACGTGTTTTAAACAGTCTTGGTGGTCAGATGGTCTTGCTGGTGTCGGGCATATTGCTGATCGCCATGATAACCAATGCCTATATCCAGTTTCGTGATGAGGTCTCTACCATGGAACAGGTATTAAAAGTACGAGCTCAGTCGTTGGGTCAGGTGCTGTCGTCGGTCAGCGTCGATGCGCTTGTAGAGTACGATGTAAATAAATTAAATAAATATATCGAAGCGGTTACCTCGCAGACGCAGGTGGTGCATGCTGTGATCGTCGACATGCAGGATCACTCACTTACCACTTATCTCGACCTGAATGATATTTACATCCAGGATACACTGGATAGTCTGGATAATGTTGACTCTTCAGTAATCGTTAATGAGTTAGATAAAATTGCGGAGCTGGTCTCATATAAAGTCCCTGTGATGTTTGAGGATATGATGCTGGCGCAGACTATCGTGGTATTGGACAACAGTGAGTATGTCGCTGTATCTGCAGCCAAATTTGAAGAGAAAGTGTTGAGTACGCTATTTATCGGCCTGTTTGTTGGTATGGGTATTTATTTTGTTTTTAGCCGAAAGATTCTTACACCGCTCCATGTATTATCTGATGGTGCGAATAAAATTGCTAACTCGGAATTTGGAAACAAAATAAAGATAACGGGAGATAGTGAGTTAACAGATCTATCTGAAAATTTTAATCAGATGTCAGAAAACATAGAGCTGTTGGTCGCTGACCGTGATGCAGCATTAGATGACCTCGAAGAACTGAACACCGATCTGGAAAAGCGTGTACAGGAAAGAACGATCGAGTTGCAAGCGCTTAATGTAGAGATCGCCCGTCAGGCGATGCATGACCCATTAACCGAGTTGCCCAATAGAACATTGCTGGTCGAACGGCTAAAACAAAATATTTACCTGGCGAAGCGAAATAATAAACATGTCGCTTTTCTGATGCTTGATCTTAATAATTTTAAGGAAGTAAATGACACTTTGGGTCATCCGCAAGGTGATCGACTGTTACTGGACGTCGCCAGCCGATTACCAATGGCCCTGAGGCAGAGTGACACGGTTGGTCGATTTGGTGGTGACGAGTTTGGTATCGTGCTACCGGATACCGATAGCGAGAAGGCTGTAGATGTTGCCAAAAAAGTACTCGCCAGCCTGGAGCAGAGTTTTACACTTGATGATCATGAATTGTCGATAGGTGCGAGTATTGGCATTGCGATGTACCCGGAACATGGAGAGGATGATGCATCATTGATAAGGCATGCTGATGTGGCAATGTATGAAGCTAAAGGCAGTAAGGGTGAACACTGTCTTTATGATCCAGAGGCAGATCATTATACGACAGCACGTCTGGCATTGATGACGGACCTGCGTAACGCTGTAGACAATGATGAGCTTCAGCTGTATTTTCAGCCACAGGTCGTATTGAGTACTAAAAAAGTTTTGAAGGTTGAAGCGCTGACACGTTGGAATCATCCTGAGCTTGGCAGTGTTTCACCGGAAAAATTTATCGCGCTAGCAGAAACGAGTGATTTGATACGTTTGATCAGTGCATGGGTATTAGAAAAAACCATCAGCCAGATCGCAAAGTGGCAGGCACAGGGGGCTGATATAATTGTCTCGATAAACCTGTCAGCGAGAGATTTATTAAACCCGTCGCTGGCAGAAAATATAGAGGCCTTATGTGAAAAATATGATGTAAGCCCATCTAAGCTGGCGATCGAGATTGCTGAAAGTGTCATCATGTCAAATCCTGAGCAGGTGATCGATGTGCTGAAGCATCCTGTACTGTCTCAGATTAATTATGCCATTGACGATTTTGGTACTGGTTTCTCATCTTTGCGCTACCTTAAAAGATTGCCTGTTCGAGAAGTAAAGATCGATAAAAGTTTTGTTCTCGACATGATCGGCAACGCCGAAGATACCAGTATCGTACGCTCTGTGATCGAGCTTGCGCATAATCTGGGGCATGTGGTCGTTGCCGAAGGGGTTGAGACTGAGCAGACATTGACACAGCTGGAACTGCTGGGTTGTAATGTGGTCCAGGGTTTTTATTTTTCGCCGGCAGTTGATGCTGATGCCTTGCTTTCTGTAATAAAAGAGATAGAAAATGAATTTTCTGAGAGTTGATCATATGAATAAATTTAAAGTTTTTGCCGTGTTGTTGATAGCAGTTTTCTCTGTAAACAGTAACGCGAGTGAGAAGTCTTTTTTAACGGTTGATGAGATCATTGCTGATGGCTATGAAATGTTGTCGGGATTGCAGATACTGGAGATGATGAATAATCATACGATTAAAGTTACTGATATAGAGACTGATGCCGTTAGCATCTCTAAAAATGATACTAATAATGATGCCATCGACAGAGAATTTGTAGATAAAAAGAAAGATAAAGCCTCCGCCATCCTTGATCCGCGATTAATGGCAAGAGCTCCACCACTCGATGGCGAGATAGAGCGCAGGGTAGTAGGCGATGAATTGATCTCTACGAATGGCTTGCGTACTTATCACTTTCGTCTGTATAAAAAACAGGAAAAAATATATGCGGTGCGCGACATCGATCACGGCAATGTTTTTTTTGAAGTGAAGGTTAAGTGAGTTTATTGACAGGAGAATGTCTGCTACCGGCCAGAAAAAGAAGTCGGCAGTCGGCAGTCGGCAGTTATCAGTTTGCAGTTAAAAACAAAAAAACATAAAGCCACAGGCTACGTAGTTTTTGTAGGGTGGGCATTGCCTGACCTACGTTTTTACTGCCGACTGCCAACTGATAACTGCCAACTTCTCTTTTAGCCAATTCGCAGTTCTTCCATAAAGTAACAAACACAGTCCTGTCTTATCGCGCGTTCGCTGCTAGTGAACATCGATAAGGTGATTGGCTTTTTAAATAAAATTTTACCGTCGACGATATCCATATATTCGTTTGTGATGTCTTCGTGGCTCTCGCTGCTGACGATGATCAGTTTTTCTTTTGATGAATTGATAGAAGCAAACTCGGTGCCCGGTTGAATCTGGTGAAAGTTTTTATCTTCCAGTGCGGTGTTCAGGCAGATATCACTGGCACTGTCGCCGATGGAGACTGTTTTTGGGATCAGCACGCGCGCGATGGTGTGATAGAGTTTTAGCTTGTTGCTGTCTCGCGACGATAAGTTATCCATCTGCAAAATATTTTCCAGATATGTCAGCGCATGGTCTTCACCTGACCTGTCACTCGCCTGTCCGCATTCGAGTACGATAGAAGGGCAAAAGTCTGAAAAGGCGGATGACTGAACACCTTTAGGGTCAGTAAAATAAACAGCGATATCGCTGAATTCAGATGCCAGCACGAGGCCGTGCGGGTTAAGGATGTTGATGCAGCCATAATGCGGATTTTTGCCGGTATTGTTGTGTATGTCTATGCTCGCAAAAGGCTTCTTTTTTTCCATGATATTGGTAACTATCTGCATCATGTCTTTTTCAGATGAGTCGTTATGGTGGCTGCCGGGCCAGATACGGTTGTAATCGTCCTGGGTGTCCAGCCGCCGCTGGTTTTCTCTGGCTGCAGCGATGTTGCCGATAAACAGCGAGATGGCACGGGGTAGAGGTTTGTCCTGATACTTTTTTAATAGCCGCTGAATGGCGTATAAACCGGTTGTTTCATCGCCATGCAGCAGGGTGCATATAAATAGAGGTTGTGGATTTAGACCTTCGAGGTGGATCAGGGTAGGCGCCTGCAATATGCCGTGCAGATCCTCTGCTTTGGCATCAAGAAAAGCATCGGGGATATGGTTCATTTCATTTAGCATGCTGCAGCCTCAACTTACTGTTTCAAGATCCCATTCATGCACCGGTTGGCCAGATATCTGGTTCTTTAGATAGTTTAGCGTGAGCAAGGTTCTATCATCTTGATGTGCATTAAGGAAATTTAACTGCCACTCGCTGCCAGTCCTGTTTTGTTCGACACGCTGCTCGATGACTGAAAGGTAGCGCTTGCTGTCACGCTGATCGATGCCCAGTTTATATAAGCCGGTTTCAGCTTCCACCAGTAATTTGTCGAGAACGATCTTTTGCAGTGTATCGGTCTTTTTACTGAACCAGCTGGTTTTATGTTTTAAGCCAAGCTGTGCTGCCCGATAAAAATTATTTTTTGCATCGGTGAATGGCATAACATACTCAGGCGGTTTTTCGGCGGTGGCGTAGTAATGCACCAGACCATAATAAAATGCGATATTGGCAATATTATCAATCGTTGTTGGCGCTGCTGCGCAGACGCGATGTTCGATGCGTAAATGTGGCGTCTGATCTTCATCAAAGCCGATCAGAGGACGGTTCCAACGCCAGATAGTGCCATTATGTAAGCGCAGGTATTTAACCTGGTCAGCCGCTGTCTGATAATGCACCGGTAACAGCACAGGGAAATGATCGAGGTTTTCCTGGAAACATTCGTATAGTGAATCGCGCACATAATCTGTTCCAAAACTGACGCGATGAACGGGCCCTGAGGCTGCACCACCATAACCGCCGGTGGGAACCGCCTGTTCGAAAACGGGGATGCGTGTTTCCTGCCACAGACGGCGGCCAAATAAACAGGGTGAATTAGCGCTGACAGCGACCATCGGTGCCGACAGTAATATAGACGCATTGTAGTAACGTGCAGCGACATCTTGTGGTACCTGAATGTGGATCTGAAGTGAAGTGGCCGCCGCTTCCAGCATCACATCTTTATGACTGACCTGCAGGTGGTCCTTGCCATTGATATTGAGTTCGATCTCGATGCCGTTACGCTGTCTTAATACTTGCTCGTTCAGCGCTTTATAGCGATCGAGCAGTGAGATGTTTTTTAATGTGAGATCGCTGTCCTGCAGGGTGGGCAGGATGCCGATGCCAAGGATGTCCGCGTTCAGCGATGAAGCAGTCGCAGAGCATTGCTGCCAGAGTGT
>JADFWF010000181.1 GCA_015222965.1 Pseudomonadota bacterium
AAGCGCGGCAATCTTCTGTAGATAGCACGGTTGTCTGATAGAGGTTGCCGCGCTTCGCTCGCAATGACCGATTACTTATTTAGCTCTTATCCGTGTTTATCTGCATTCATCTGTGGACAGAATGCTTTTTTCTTGATGTCCATTACTGGCCGGAAGCCGTCATTTACCTAAAAATAATTAACAAGGTATGAATTATTATCCTGTTTGATGATGTCACCATAATGCGTTTTAAAACTGCCCTGTTTTTTATCTTCATAGTACAGCTTTAAGGTTTCATTGATTACCTGGAATGCGATCTCCTGCCAGGGGATCTCATCTTCTGCCAACAGCGCAACATCCAGGCTCTCTTCACCCGCACTCGCCTGCCCGGCTACGAGGTCGCCAAGATACATGGTATAGACCTGATTGATATGCGCGATGCTGAAAACACAGAACAACTGCATGTTATCAACTTCTGCATTTGCTTCTTCAGCTGTTTCCCTTGCCGCACCCTGCAGGTTGGTTTCTTGATTTTCCATAAAACCGGCCGGCAACGTCCACAGACCATACCTCGGTTCGATCGCGCGCTTGCACAATAAGATTTTATCCTGCCATTGTGCGATGCAACCTGTCACTATTTTTGGATTTTCATAATGGATAGTCTGACAACTCTGGCATACGTGACGATGCCGGTTATCTCCTTCAGGAATGAGAAAACTTACTTTTTCTCCACACGCCGAGCAAAAATTCATAAAACTACCGTTTAGCAAATACCATTAAACTTTCAAACATATGCTTCATCCATGCTCACAGTGTTTGATTTTATGAGGCTTAATCAGCGCCACGTTAGGCGAGAATGTCCGGAATCAGCGCATCTTCCATGCGTGTGATGGTGTCTTTTATGGAAAGCTTGCGTTTTTTGAAGCGCTTGAGCTGCAGTTCTTCTACGTCCGGGGTCAGCAGTAAGCGGCTGATCACATCATCCAGATCACGGTGCTCCTGTTTTAACTCGAACAGCCGCTCTTCCAGTTTATGTTTTTCTTCTTCAGTTAATGGCTGACGCATAATCGTAGTAATCTTTTTTGATAATGATACTACTGTAAAAATAAGCTTGCATTTATTTTTTTATATTACTATAATTCGAAATATGTCGAACTATAAAACCATAGAGACCGAGAAGATCGAAGCGGAACAGCTTGTCGATATCTTCAAAGCACTGGCCAATGGCCACCGCCTGAAAATATACAACATACTGACTACATGCTGCACACCCGGCACCAGCTGCGCCAGTGACGAGGTCTTCAGCTGTTGCGTTGGTGACCTTGATTCTCAACTCAATATCGCTGCTTCGACATTATCACATCATTTAAAAGAACTGCATCGAGCCGGCTTGATCCATATGAGGCGTGATGGCAAACAGGTGTTTTGCTCCGTTAATACTCAGGCGATGCAGCAGCTACAAAATATTTTTTCCAGTAACTTAGTTGGAGTCAAATCATGAATCACCCTATAGATCAGGCAACAGGCCAAGTAACAGACCAGGCATCAAGTCAGGCATCAAGCCAAAAGCAGGCAGACGAAATTCGTCAGAACGTCCGTGAAAGCTATTCACAGGTCGCCGAGGCCAGTAATGAAGGCAACAGTTGCGGTACTGGCTCCAGCTGCTGCGGTGTTTCAGATGACGCTGCGATCAACGCACTTGTTTCTACACGTTTAGGTTATAGTAAAGATGATCTTGAAAACGTGCCCGAAGGTGCCGACATGGGCCTTGGCTGTGGTAATCCGCGCGCTATCGCCAGTATCCGCTCCGGTGAAACCATACTTGACCTCGGCAGCGGCGGCGGTTTTGACTGTTTTCTCGCGGCCACAGAGACAGGTGAGTCCGGTCAGGTCATCGGCATCGACATGACACCGACCATGATATCTAAAGCCCGGGATAATGCGGTTAAAGGAAAATATGATCACGTAGAATTTCGCCTTGGTGAAATCGAACACATGCCAGTAGCAAACGACACCGTTGACGTCATCATTTCAAATTGCGTCATAAATCTTTCACCCGATAAAAAACAGGTTTTCAGTGAAGCCTTCCGTGTGTTAAAAGCCGGCGGCAGACTCGCTATTTCTGATGTAGTTGCCAGCATGGAGTTGCCCGATGAGATCAGAGATGATCTGGCATTATATTCTGGCTGTATGGCAGGCGCTTCGCAGATCTCCGAATTACAAACCATACTCGAAGAATGCGGCTTTGAAAAAATAAACATCGCACCGAAAGATGAGTCCAAAGACTTCATCAAAGACTGGGCACCTGGCCGTGGCGTGGAAGAATATGTTCTGTCTGCCACCATAGAGGCCGTAAAACCTGGCGGCTGCTGTGGTGCTAGTTGTTGTTGATTATTTAAACCCGGTTTCCGTAAATGAGCCAAAGGCGACCTTAAAAACTTTAAAAGCGATTTACCACAGAGACACAGAGGACACAGAGGACACAGAGAAAAGCTTGTAAGTTTTTGTAGGGCGGACACTGCCCTCCGTTTTATGCGTATATGAGCCGTATTCTGTCGGGCAATGCCCGACCTACGTTTTTACAAATTTTTAATTGTTTTTCTCTGTGTCCTCTGTGCCTCTGTGGTGAACA
>JADFWF010000182.1 GCA_015222965.1 Pseudomonadota bacterium
CCATAACGCGTGCGTATGGCAACGTTTTTGATGTCTTCGATGCCATCCAGCTTACCCACGGTACGCACCAGTAAGACTTCATCGTTTTTGTTGATACGGTCGCCACCGGCGTTGCGGTTGCTCTCCATCAGCGCGTGCTCGACTTCATCGACACTGATGCCGTGTTTGACTAATGCTTTCGGTTTGATGGCGACTTCATAGGTACGCACTTCGCCGCCAAGTGAGTTCACATCGGCTACACCGTCAACTTTGCGCAGGTGTGGACGGATAACCCAGTCCTGCAGACTGCGCAATTCCTGGTTGTTGTAGTCTTTTCCGCCATTACCACCAGAGCCGTCACTGATGATGCGATACATGAAGATCTCACCCAGCGGTGTGGTGATGGGCGCAAGCCCGCCTTCGATATCGGCAGGCAATGAACCCCATACCTGGTTGAGACGTTCTGTCACCAGGTTGCGTGCCAGGTAGATATCCATGCTGTCTTCGAAATCGATGACGATGACACTGAGTGCATATTTTGTAGTCGAGCGCAGCACGGTCTGCCCGGGGATGCCCTGCATCTCCATCTCTATAGGAAAGGTAATGCGCTGTTCGACTTCACTTGGCGACATGCCGTTAGCCTTGATGATGACCTGCACCTGCGGCGCTGAGATATCGGGGAAAGCATCGATCGGCAATGTTTTAAACGACCAGAAACCGGCGGCTGCGATGCCAAAGGTAACCAACAGGATCATCAGGCGCTGGATGAGAGAGAAACGTAGTAGTGCGGCAATCATGTTACTTAGTCTCCATATTTGCTCTATCATTCTGAGACAGGACATTCTGGGAAGTGACTTTCTGTACCTGTGTGTCGGTTATCAGCTGTCCGGCGTACAGTTTGACCTCGGCCAGTTCCACCCTTGCCTGGTAGATCAGATCGAGATAAGTCAGACGCGCTTCAAAATAGGTATTGTTGGCATCGACCAGCGACAGGATATTTAACTCACCGCTGGTAAAACCTTTATTGGTTAACTCGAGCATCTTGCCGGCAGGTTTGAGCACTTTCTTTTCGTATTCGACCGCCTGTTCGATGACATGATTCATATGTGTGTAACTGCGGTTGAGATTGATCTTTAACTCACGTTTTAATAACTGCAGTTCTATCTTCTGCTGACTGGCTTTGTAGGTCGCTTTGCTTTCCGCCCTGGTCTTACGGTTAGTGATCGGGATCGCTACATTAAACATGATAGCGTAGATATCTTCACGTCCTGTAGAAAGCGTATCTCGCTGCCAGCTCAGACCGATGCTTGGATCGATCATCTGACTGCTGCGCGCGACGTCTATCTTATGGTTCGCGGCCAGCACTTCCTGCTGCTGGCTTGATAGCTGTGCATGGCTGTTCTGCAGATCAGATAGTTGTTTTAAGTCTGGGACATCTGTAACAGGAAGCAGTTCTGAAACGCTGCTAACACTGTCCATTTCGATACCGAGTAATTTCACAAACTCACTCAGGGCTTCTTTGTATTTACCTTCCGCACTGCCTTCTGCCTGCCTCGCTTCCTCACGGATGATGGTCAGTCGCATCTCTTCCAGCGGGCTCAGATAACGCACGACTACACCCTTCGCCCTGCTTTTATTATTACTACTCTTATCCTGGCCATACATCTCATTAGCGAGCTTCAACTGTTTTTCTGCCAGCAAAAGTTTTGCCGATGCAAACTGTAACTGGTGAAAAACTTTCGATACCCGGTTCTGCACCTGCAGAGATTCAAACTGCTGCGAGAAATGCGCTGCCTTCATACTGGCAGCGGCTGCCTCTTCCTGATACTTGATGCGTGACATCGGGATAGACTGTCTGACAGTGATGTCGGTCAGGTCATATCCACCGGCGCCATCATCCTGCCCCATTTTATTGTCGACCTTAAAGCCTATTTCAGGATCGGGCCACAGGCTGGACAGGTCGATGTCTGCCTGACGCACACCCAGTTCGGCGATTGATTTTTTAACTTCCGGCGAAGTCGCTATCGCCTGCTCAACACTGGACTGTAGTGTCCACTGCTGTGCGATGGACGGGTTTGTTACTGACACTGTTATTAATATCAGCGCGATTAAATAACGTTTTTTTTCAGATTGCTTTTTAGGCATGGTAAAACTCCAAACAGGGAACAGCCGGTTGAAAACACAGACAGTTGCACAACACATAGCAACAGATAAACCTGTTAGCTATAAAAAAATATCGGGCTAGTTTTAGAGTTTATCGGGGCGGCGCGCGCAGGGGCGGCGTGCCAAGGAAAGGAAGAATTGGTAAACGTGTCTGATTTTCTCGCAATCGACCGATAAAGGTCCGGCACAGTACAGAGGCCATCACAGCAATCAGCAGGAAGATCGCCAGCAGGTTTACGCTGCTCTGTTTTACTTTCAGCGCACCATCCGGGCTTACGATGATTTCATCACTGCCACCCTGGTGCATGAGGTTACTGGCAAGAGAACTTATATCGACAGCAACGCCATGCTCTACAGTCGCTGCCGTTTCCGGGGTATGGATGTGTAATTCGACAGAAGTCAGAAACAGCAATGCCGTGATCATATACATGACCAGCATTTTGATGGATAGCTGTTTATTATTTGTTAGCATAACCTAATATTATAATATATTAATCAGCGTCATACTAGCTACTTTTTTTGGCTCCGCTTGATTAATCAATTTTAGTCAATCAATAATCAGCCTGGAAGACAACGTATAACGCCCCTGCCGGGGCGTTATATTTATAGCCGACTTGAAGGGCTAATACTAGGTAATACTAAGCTTGATCGCATCAACAAGATCGTCACAGGCATTGGCACATGCTTCGCACTCGATGTGTTTTTCATGTTTCCTGCATTCTTTTGCACAATCCTTGCACACTTTTTCACAGACGCGTGAATATTCTTTGTTGTAGCTGGAATTCGATGCTACAAGGTAGGCAAAACCACCACAAATAGACATCATTTCCTGTACCTTGCTCGCGCATTCTGCCAGTTCCATATCACCCTCGGTAAAGCTCACCAGGCAATGCGAGATGCAACGGCGGCCTTTATCGGTGCAGTCGTTAACTGCATTCATCAATTCAGGCAGTTGTGTCGAATGTTTGCTATGGTCATGTTCCTTCGCGGCGGCAGCAGAAGTCGAGCCTGCATAAGCCATGGTTGCGGCAGCACCCATACCCAGCAACATATTTCGACGACTGATGCCATCCTTTGTTTCCTGCTGCTTCATTTCTGCGCTTTCTTTATCTGACATAATTCCGGACTCCTCTATTTATATTATTATTGAATCCTCTTTGTACTACAGACGGGAACAACAAATCAAGGTTTATCTTAGCCAGCCCGTAACATAAATGCAGGACTAACTCACGCAATATGGATCCCGGTTATTTTTTATGCTTTATTCACTGCCGCGAATTTCATGTGGTATTTGCACAGGCACTGGTCCGCTCCATGATTGCGGCACCTGCCCTGAACCGGGTCCTGGCCCTGGAATGGATCCCGGCATAGGATTATGCATTTTAAATTCTTTGTTTGTTACAAATGCCGAGTTGCTTAGAACGACACAGTCAGCTTTCATTTCCACGATGTTAAGTCGCAACCATGCTTCCAGGATCACTCCGGGCCTGACATCTTTGCTAACACTGCTTACCAGCTGATCAAACCCGGCTTCTTGGTTTTTTCCACTTTTCAGCAGCCGGCTGGGACTTCCTTTTTCATCCAGATATTCCGGCATGCTGCTCCTCCTGGCAACGATCTCACCGCTTAGTGATGCTGAACTGGTGATTTTCCGGTCTTCCTGCTCAGGTTGCAGGCGTATGCGTTTGATGTCTTTTCATTAATTCACAAAACTGGGGAAAGCTCATGCCTTTTTCTATCAGCAGACGAATCAACGGCTTTTATCAGTGCTAGCTGTGTTTTGTTGTATCCATTTTGACTCATTTAAGTTTCAACTCTGACGTTATTCCCTGGCTTTTTCTGATCCGGGTCAAGTTTTTTAAAGAATAATAACTTGACGTGGGAAATATTACCACATAATATAGACAAGTGGGAATATATCCCACGTTTTTAAAATGAGACTAAATATAAATAATTCTAATTATTAACCCAACAGGGTGACTTATGAAAATCACAAATTTGAGCAGGGCAATTCATCGCCTGCCAAACAATTACCAACGAAAATTTATTTCCATCTGTTTCAGCAGCGCGATGATTTTGACTATCAGTGCATGTAACGAGGAATCAACTAGTGCAATCACGGATGAAACATTAAGCAGTGCAGAAACCTTAGC
>JADFWF010000183.1 GCA_015222965.1 Pseudomonadota bacterium
ATGATGTTGCCCAGGTTGTCGATAAACATAAAGACGAACGCTTACGCATCCGCTTAAATAAGATACCCGGTATTAAACTATCCATTCAGAAGCAGCCGCGAGCCAACACTGTCGCCGTAGTCAACGAAGTTAAACACCGGATAAATAATCTGCGTGCGCAAAATGCTATCCCTGATAACATCCATATAGCGGTAGTCGATGATCAGTCTATCTTTGTCAGACATGCGATATTTAATGCTTCACTGGCGGCTGGCAGCGGCGCCCTGCTGGCGATGATCATCATCTACCTGTTCCTGGGCAGCCTGTTACGCACTCTCATTATCGGTACCGCCATCCCGATCGGCATCATGGTCACCTTCATCATCATGCAATCGCTGGGATTAACCCTAAACATCATGACGCTCGGAGGACTGGCGCTGGGTATGGGCCTGCTGATCGATAGCACCATCGTGATGCTGGAAAACATCACACGACATCAAGCTGAAGGCAATACTTCTGATGAAGATGCCATCGACGCTGCTATCGAAGTGAACAGCCCGATCGTGGCATCTACCAGCACCAATCTGGGCGCTTTATTGCCCTTCCTGTTCATCGGCGGTATGACCGGGATGTTGTTTGAAGAGCTGATCATTACCATTACTTCCGCCATGCTGGCCTCTTTAGTCGTTGCCATAACACTGGTCCCTGCGCTCGGTGCAAAAGTAAAATATAAAAGCGCAAAAGAAAGTATTTTCAATAGGATAATAGAAACTCTTAAGGTTAATTATAATAATAATTCAGGCCGTTTTTTAAACCATCCCGGCAAAACACTTTTCATCTTCTGCCTGTTTTTCGTGCTCGCTATATACCAGATCAATATCACGAAACGTATCGATTTTCCTCGTGTTGATGAAGGCAAGATTTCGATGTCGATCTCGGGCGACCCCGGTATGCAGCTCGAAGAGATGGACAGCGCAGTTGATCAGATAGAAGATCTACTGTTACAGCAGCCGGAAGTGCTTACCCTGTTCACCACCGCTGGCGGTTTTGTTTTTGGACGTTCTGAATTTGAGAACAGTAACCGCAGCTCGATTACCGTACAGCTGACGCCTTCAGATCAGCGCGCTGAAAGCAGTGACCAGTGGGCAAACAAGGTCAGAAAAAACATCGAAGCACTTAATCTGACAGGTTTTAAAGTTTATCTTCGGGTAGCCGGCGTACGCGGACTGCACATCACGCGCGGCAGTGATGATGTAAGCGTCCACATCCGTGGCAACGATCTGGATACGCTGAGAGAGCTAGGTGATCAGGCGGTTAAATTGCTGGAACCGGTTACCGGCCTACGCAACCTCACCCACTCTTACGAAGAGGTAAAAGAAGAGCTTAATGTCCGTATCGACAGAGAACGAGCAGCAGAATTTGGTGTCGACGCTTCTGTCATCGGGGAAGCATTAAAAATCGCACTCGACGGGCAGATCATCAGTAACTACATCGAAGGTGATAAAGATTTTGATATTCGAATGCGCTTGCCCCGCGCAAATAGCTACAACCCGAACGTACTGCAGAATCTGATGGTCGATTATAAAAACGGCAATGCCATCCGCCTGGGTGGTATAGCAAACGTTAGCCGTGAAGCCACGGCCAGCCGTATCGTAAGAAATCAGCTGCAACGCATCGTAGAGATATCAGCCTCATATGACATCGATGCCGATCAAAGCAAGGTACTGGATAACACCATGTCGGTACTGTCAGAACTGGACTTACCTGTTGGTTATGTTTTATACGATAACGATACCAACAAAACACTGGTAGAAGGTCAGGAAACAGGTTTGATCGTTTTACTGCTGGCAATCTTTCTGGTCTTCGTAGTAATGGCCGTACAGTACGAATCCCTGCTTAACCCATTAATCATCATGCTCAGTATCCCGTTCGCTGCCACAGGTGTCGCCATCGGATTGCTTATCAATGCGGGTATGAGTGTATCCATGCCCGTCTGGTTAGGACTGATCATGTTGACCGGTATCGTAGTGAACAATGCCATCGTACTGGTAGAACAGATAGAGATCGAACGTGAGCATAATCATTCATTGATCGAATCGATTAAAAGTGCAGCAGCTTTACGTCTACGCCCCATCCTGATGACCACCCTGACCACCGTGTTCGGTATGATGCCGCTCGCAATAGGTTTAGGCGAAGGTTCCGAGATGCTGCAACCGCTGGCTTTTGTTATTGTCTGGGGATTGAGTTTTTCCCTATTCGTCAGCCTGATCCTGGTGCCTAGCCTTTATGCATTATTCCATCATGAAAACAAAGCATGACATACTAGCTGGGTTAGGTTTCTTTTTGAGCCGAAGGAGACGTTTAAAAGATTAGAAACGGGTAGTCCGCGAATAACGCGAAAGACGCGAAAAAACAAAATCTTATTTGCGGTTTTTTTTTGCGTTCTTTGCGTTATTCGCGGACAAGCTTTTATCTTTTAAGGTCTGTTATTGGCCGTAAACAGCTATTCATCAAGACCACTCACTGTCTTCCATCCAAAGCATCAAATCATCACACGGCATAGGTTTTGCCATGTAGTAGCCCTGCGCATAATCACAACCCATCTCAGCGAGTATGTCGAGTGTTTTTTCATCCTCGACACCTTCGGCCACAATCTTCAAACCTAGCGTGTGCGCCAGATCAACAGCCGCTTTAACGATACTCTCGTCTTTTTTATCACTTGCCATGTTCAAAACAAACGACTTATCAATCTTAATCTCATCGGCAGGAAGATTTTTCAGATAGGCCAGAGAAGAATAGCCGGTACCAAAATCATCGATAGATACGCCAAAGCCTAGCTGGTGAAATTCGTTGAGGATCTCAAGACTTTTCTCCGGGTTCATCATCATGGCGCCCTCGGTAACCTCCAGTATCAAACTGGATGGATTAACCGACCAGATCTTTACCGCGTTTGAGACGATCTCTACGATACTATGGTTGGTCAATAATGATGGCGACAGATTAACTGCCACACTAAAATTTGGTGATTTTTTCTGATAACGGAGGCACTGTCTCAATGCCACATTTAGAACCCAGCTCGTCACCGGTACCAGTGAACTGCTGCCCTCCAGAATATCTATGAAGTACTGCGTATTAACGAAACCATATTTTTTACTGTTCCAACGAATCAGTGCTTCACCGCCATATAACTTTCCACTGCCAAGATTTATTTTTGGCTGACAGAAAAGTCTGAATTCATCATCATCAAGAGCGACCTGGATCTCATTTTCCAGCATCAAACTTGGCGGCATCTCACTATTCGTAGCCTGATGCAATAAATAATCTTCATTACTTTTCTCTGCATGTTGCAATGCCAGTGTTGCCGCGTGCAGAAGTTCATCAAATGTGGTGCCATGGTCCGGTTTGGCTGCGATCCCCATCACAAGTTTTGGCGATATCAGCGATCCATCTATATCAACAGCATGTTTGAACTCCAAAGCAATTTTGTTCGCCGCTAAAACTGCATGTGACGTGTTGTTTAATTTGGGAAGAAAAACACCATATTCGTTGTCACCGATCCGAGCCACAAGGTCATCCGGCCTTAATATCTCCAGTAATTTTTCTTCGACATAGACAAGATATTTATCACCTTTTGTAAAACCATAAGTCGTATTAATTTCTTTGAAACGGCAAATCTTAATTATGATAAATGCAGCATTACCTGGATTGCTGCCAATAAATGAAGAAAGTTTAGTAAAAAATTCTTGTCGTGTGCTCATCAGTTATATATAAATGCGTTATAAATAATATGTTATAAATAATACTCAGAAGGATCGATACCATAGGTTTCAGGGTCAAGCCCACGATAAATATTAAGTGGTAAATTTCCTGAATCTTCAAATTCTTTTGACAGGTCCACTATCTTGTATTCCATAAAGTGTTTCTTATCTTCGTCCAGAATCATCATGATTTTTGGCCGCATCCGCTGTGTTAAATTTTGTTCCAGAACGATAGCGACCACACCATTTGACATCTCTACCAGAGACCCTGTCGGATACACACCGATACATTGTAAAAATTGTTCGACAAGTTCAGGCTGAAAGGCACTACCACGCCAGTTATAGATATTCTGTAATGCAGCATAAGGTGATTTGGCAGCACTGAAAGGACGGTGGCTGGTCATTGCGTCATAGCAGTCGATAATTGCCGCCATACGTCCATAAACAGGAATTTGTGTTCCCTGTATAGCGCTGGGGTAACCACTACCATCAAAACGTTCGTGATGTGTGAGTGCTATGTTAATGATATCTTCATTCATGCCTTCGGTAGTTTTTAGTATTGCAACACCTTGACCGACGTGCTTTTTAACGATGCGGTACTCCGCCTCGGTCAACCTGCCCTTTTTATTTAAGATACCCTCTGGCACATGTACATTTCCCATGTCCATCATCAACATACCAACGGCCAGTGTCCTTAGATCTTTTTTAGGCAGGCCCATAAAGCGACCGAATGCGATGGCCAGAGCACAGTTATCAACCGAGTGTGAATAGGTATAGGCACTCTTCTTCTGCATCATCGAAAGCCACATATAGGCTTCAGAGTTTCTGATGATACTGTCCAAAATTGGTTCTACTACACCTCTTACCGCATCTATATTGAGATTTTTACCCTCTTTTACAGTATCCATGATATGGGCAACCTGGTTACTTGCATCTTCCAGTGCGTGTTGTGCCGCAGGCAGTTCTTCTTTTGTAGACTTTGTATTTTCGTACTGAACTTTTTTCTTGTTGTCCTGTAGAAATCTTTCCAGGTAAGAGTTCGTTCTTAGACGGGGCGCCTCTTCAATATATTCTGACGCTTCTATACCACGCTCTGGGTCAATGAATACAAAAATACAATATTGGTTTAAAGCTGATAGATCCTCTTCTGTTTTTATATGAAAACCTTCCAGTAAAAAAGGCGTATCAATCCACGGACGGTCAAGATTAGATACGTACATTCCTGTTTTCAAGTGAGCAACGTTTACTTTGCGTTCCATAAATAGCTAATTTTTTACTAGGTTATTATTATTAAAAATGAGACACTCTAAATTATAGTTAAAGAAACAATAAAGAGATGGATTCTAATAAATAGAAAATGATTATTTTTCATACATTCTGAAACGTCTTAACAATGTAAACGACATCATTGCAACATCACACCCTCAGATAATATCCTTATGATTTTCATAGGATTTTTCGCAGGAAAAAAATCGATATTCATGTTATTATTGGCAGACAATTATAGCCATAACAACAGGAGAACTTTAATGTCTCAAGTTCAATTCAACGCCCAGTTAACCAATCAGATCAATGTTTCTGATGAAGCAGTGAAACAGCTGCTCGCACTTACTGAAAGTGAAGATGGCGTAAACGGCGTACGGATCTTTGTCTCTGGTGGCGGCTGTGGCGGTATGTCATACGGCATGACCTTCGTCGATCAACCAACAGAATTTGATGCCACATTAGAAAAAGACGGACTTAAGGTCCATGTAGATGCTGTTGCCCTGGGCTTTCTCGAAGGCGTAGAGATCGATTATCAGACAGAAGGCGCTAATGCCAGCTTTGTCTTTAAAAACGTATTTGCTAATAGCACCAGCGGTGGTAGTTGTGGCGGTTGCGGCGGCGCTTCCGGTGGCGGTTGCGGTTAGTAAAAGCATCTTTTATATAAATATTGAAAAAGGGTGAGCCATAGAAGTGTGGTTCACCCTTTTTTTTGCGGTTTTCTGCACGCTTTTCGCGGAATGAAAAATATCCGCGATGAGGTCACCACCTGCTTTCATCAGATATCATGCAAAACCATAATAGCAAACGCCTACTACTCATATCACACCATAACAGTTACCGGATCGCGCCTTACATAAAGGCGGCAGTAAGCCTTGGTCTGGAAGTAACCATCGCATCCGAAGGCAAGCATTCACTGGTTTCAGAAGTAGCTAAGGGTATACATATCAATTTTAACGATGCTGATTCAACACTTGATGAGATTTTAAAAGAAGATAAAAATAAATCATTCACCGGCATCCTGGGAAGCGATGACCAGACCGTTGAATTAGCAGCACACGCAGCCAAAGCGCTCGATCTGCCGCATAATCCACCACAGGCAGCGCAGTGCTCGAGCCGGAAGGACCTCGCGCGAGCCCAATTATCATTAGCAGGCTGCCCTGTACCCATTCATTGCCTGTTAGATCTAAGACTACCGGTTCAAAAACAGATGGCAGGCCTTCCCTGGCCCTGTGTTTTAAAACCACTGAACATGTCCGCCAGCCGTGGTGTCATCCGGGTTAACAACGAAGATGAGTTCTTAAATGCCTGCCAGCAGTTAAAACCCATCGTGGCATCCGCTCAAGGTGGTTTCGAACAGAACCATGTATTAATCGAGGACTACATTGATGGTATCGAAATCGCTTATGAAGGTTTCCTGCATGAAGGTGTACTGAGCACCATCACGATCTTTGATAAACCCGATCCACTGGTCGGTCCTTATTTTGCAGAGAGCATCTACGTAACACCGTCAGCATTAGCAAACGGCCTGCAACGATCGATACAGGATGTTATTCAGAAAGCCTGCATAGCTTATGGATTAACGACTGGCGCCATACACGCAGAGTGTCGCATCGATAACTCAGATAATGTCTGGATACTCGAGATCGCTTCACGCACGATCGGTGGTGATTGCGCCAGAATTCTGGATAACGATAATTTCAGCGTCGAAAAACTGGCTATCTCACTGGCAATTAACCAGCCACTGGAAGTAAAAACACCTGATCAGGCTCGTGGTGTGATGATGATTCCGATACCTGAAAAAGGTTTATTAAAACGCGTCGAAGGTTTGCTAGAAGCGAATAAGGTTAAACACATCGATAACATCGACATCATCATTCGTGAAGGCCATGAACTTGTACCGTTACCGGAAGGCAATCAGTATCTGGGGTACATATTTGCCAGTGCCGATACAGCTGAACAGGTGACTGCAGCAATTCGCGAGGCTTACAGGCTTCTTAGCTTTATAACTGCGCCGATATTTAAAATCGCCTGAATTTTAAAGAGAAGTTGGCAGTTATCAGTTGGCAGTCGTCAGTAAAAGCAAAACCATAGATTGTGCCACACAGCCTGCGGCTTTTTTGTTATTTTGTTTTCAACTTCAAACTGATAACTGCCGACTGCCGACTGCCAACTTCTCTTCATAGGCGTAAGCAGTCCAGCATAGCTCAATATTATTTCTTACCGCCACCGCCGCCGTCCTGGAATCCTGCAGGCGCCTGTCCGTAGTCACCTTCTTCAAAAAAGAAACCCAGCATATGCTTTTCGATCAGTTCAAGATTTTTTGTATCAGCCGTATTAAGACCGTTTTCATTAATGATGGTAGTCAGACGCTCCAGCCATTGCTTCCAGCCTTCTTTAGAGACATTTTCAAAAATGCGTACACCCAGGTCACCCGGATGTGGTGGTGCATCCATTGCTTCTGCTTCAACTTTTAAAACCACACATTGCACTGTATTAGCCATCATTAACCTCTAAACAATTACCTGAATTATTACTACTCGCTGAGCAGCTACTCTGTTTTCTCATACTTTTTCAGCAACACGCCTTCATCACCACAGCAGCTCGCAGCACACTGTTTGATCTGGTGTAACTCTTCCGCTGTACTGTTTAAATAAACCTCGATTGGTCTGTTTTCAACTGCACAGTCACAACCTTTATCATTATACACGTAAACATTGCTCAACCCCGCACGCTTTGCTTCTGCTTCAGCGTCAAACAGCATGTATTCCGGTGTTGCAGGGACATCACTGAGTTTGTACGCCGGGAAAAATCGGGTGACATGCCATGGGCTGTCGGCACCAAGATTGTCCCTGATCCAGCAGGCAATTTCATAATGCTCTTGCGGGTCATCATTTTTTCCGGGGATGATATTAGTACGTGTTTCTACGTGGATACCTAGATCATGAGCTTTTTTAATGGAGGCCAGAACCTGAGTAACTTTTGCCGGCTTACAGATTTCTTCATAAAAATTATCTGACATACTCTTGATATCCGAGCACAGTACATCAATTTTACCGGCAATTAATTCCAGTGCTTCATCTGTCACAAAACTATTCGACACGTATACAGTATATAAGCCAGCCTCGTGTGCCAGTTCACAGACGTCGAGCACATACTCCAGCCAGACAGCAGGTTCAGAATATGTAAAAGCGATGCCTTGCACACCTGCTCTAAGCGCTGATTCAACAAGCTTTTCCGGTGCTACCCACACTTCTGTGGACTGCCCTTTCGCCAGGTCATCCAGCGCTTCCACACCCCAGGAGATATCCAGATTATGACAACCGCCACAGCGAAAACTGCAGCCATAACTGCCGACAGACATTACTTTGGTGCCGGGACGATAATGTTTTACCGGCTTTTCTTCGATGAAATCGATATCGATCGATGACAGGATACCGTAGGAAAGGTTATATAAGGTGCCATTACGGTTCACATGCGCCTGGCAGAAGCCGCGTTGACCATGGCCTATCTTGCAACGCCATAGACACAGGTTGCAGCGCGTAGTGCCGTTCTCGAGCTTTTCCTGCAACCTTGTTTCGACGAGCTGGTATTGATCTGTCATAGACTTATAACCGCTAATAACTAAATGGGTATTTTATCAGTGTATGTGGCAATTAATACACCCTCATTGCAGGGTATATAGAGCCTGTTTCCCTGCATCTCCACGGTTTCAAGGCAGCGGTTGTTATCGTAATCCAGCGCTGCATCGAGGGTGAAGCGGTAGTTATCAAACTGGAAAAGATAAGGCCTGGAAAAGGCCCGAGTCGCACGCATAAAGTTGTAGATCTGCTGTGCTGAATATCGATTGTCGATAACAAAATCACTGCTTTCTGGATAATTATAATAACTGGCGTTGTCAGTGTTTTGAGGCATAAACGTCTGGCTATCAGATGCGATCCCAGACAATAGTTTTAACATTAAATCAGCGCCTGTTTCTGCTAGAAACAGGCTTATTTCTGAATAACTCAGCCCATCATCGAGAAACACTTCTTTTTGCAATGCGATGTCACCTGCATCAAGCTCATGGATGACCTTATGCCAGCTAACCCCTGTTTTATCTGCATATTTCATCTGCCAGAATATCGGTTCTGGACCACGGTATCGCGGCAATAATGACGGATGCATGTTATAGCACCCCTTATTCGCCAGTTTTATGATTACATCAGGCAGCCGCCTGCTGTAACAGGACATAATGATGACATCGATTGATAGCTCAGAAATCTGTTCGATTAACTCAGGCAATGCCAGTGATAAATCGGTGACAGGAATTTTTGCTTTAGTAGCCGCAAGCGCCAGCGATTCATTTTCCAGTGCGATTATTTTATCTTGAAACTGAATCGGTTTATAAACAGCAACAGCTACTATTAAATCTGCCGATGAAAGAAGTTTATAAAA
Source organism: Pseudomonadota bacterium (assembly GCA_015222965.1). GTDB lineage: Bacteria > Pseudomonadota > Gammaproteobacteria > SZUA-229 > SZUA-229. The sequence goes on from JADFWF010000183.1 coordinate 9,438, forward strand.
AGGCGTTAAAGATAAGACACCTGATGAACCTATAAATAAGATATTCATCAGGCGCGCCGTTTTACAAGGTGATTATCTGATCCGGCATATTTCCTGACAGTGCGCCATAAAGATTAGGGAAACAGCCGATGGTAGCACCGTCTACCAGCATGCTATCGATCTCACGCTCATAGGCACACTGGTCACACGCCATCAGTAACATACCTTTGTCAGCGGCAACTTTAGCAAGACGTTCGCCGATAGGATTACCTTTTTGTAAGACATAGGCATTGTCCTCGAAAAAGAACATGCCAACCACATCGACACCATGGGCATCTTCTTCCAGTTGTGGAAGGATCATCTTGCCAAGTTTGTATGATACCGAGTGTCCCTGTGTAGAAAAAATATATGCAACTTTCATTTTTTATCCTTTTTATTATTTATTAATTTACCAAAAAATTTATCGGGGAAATTACAGATTTATAACTTCCAGCCCAAGATCGCCGACTTCTTCATGCGTTGCAGCACTGGTGATAACTGCGATGCTTGCCTCACCATTTTTAAGATATGTATCTGTCACTCGTTTCAGGTCATCGATGCTGACTTCGAGTACACGTTGACGGAATAATTGTAACTTCTCTCTACTGCGGCCATGTAATTCATTATGAAATGCAGAACGGGCCTCACCCGCTGGTGAACCCGGTTTATCCATACCGCCGATGACACCCAGGATGGCTTCTTCCAGTTGACGGTCTTCATGGTCATGATCAAGCATCCAGTTTATCGCGTTATCAAAATCATCAAGCGTTTCGCTCAGGCGAGGGTCACGATAGGAGTAAAACTTAAATGCAGCCGTATTCGTATCCTGGGCTGCACCACCGCCATAAGCACCACCCTGCTCACGGATAGTCGTATGTAAAAAACCGTTCCTTAAAAAACCACCGAGCACAGATAAAGCCGCCGCATCTGCATGCTCCATCGTTACTGTAGGATAAGCTTTCGCGCAGAAATTAACTTGCGTATTGGCGATCCACATCTGCTTTGTCTGTTGTTTTATTTCAGGCAAACTGAATAGATCGCCGGCACTGGAACCTGATTGTTGCCAGATCTCTTCAAATCCTTTAACCGTTTCATCAACTTTATCTGCTTCGACTGTCAGCATGTAAGTTTTAGCAGCGGCCTTTATCTTTTCATGGATCGAAGAAAATAATTGCGCGGTTTGTTTTACAGCCGTCTTTTCACTATGCGAATCATCCAGTGATTTTAGAGACTTGATTCCTGCGAGGCCGCTAAACTGATGGTTGAGTGAAGCGACCGGACTTAAGCCACTCGCCGCAGCTGACATCGCCAGCGTATGTCCGCTGCCAGTAACACTGCGCTCACGCCGTGAGCGCATCTGAGTGATCAGTTCTGCGATTCGCTCTTCTTCATCAAAGCGAGCATTATTTAATGTCTGCCATATCAGTTCTGCAAGCTTCTTATTATTCCTGCCCAGGGCTTTACCTGAAAAAACATAATAAGCACGGACATTCTGTTCGTTGTCTGTATACGCCCGGATACTTTGTGATGCATGAATGCCGCCACTTACGCTAGACTGCCATTCCTGCATCTGCAGATAGTCCCTGTCACCACAACCCAGTTCCGTCAGACAGGAAGAATAATAAGGAAGCACCGCCAGCTCATCGTCATTCAACTCGGGTAATTCACAGATAACTTCATGATAGACAAGGCCATTAGTGCCCTGTTTATAAACAGTTGAATCTGTACCTGCTATCGACTGTTTCGTAGCCGGTGGAATTTTAATTTCAGCAGGAACGTCTGACAGACCTACTTTTGGCAATAACTCAGGATTGTCTTCCTGCAACTGTCTCTCTGCCAGTGCCTCCGCCTGTTTAACGACATACTGTTTATCGTCATCACTCATTGCTGAGCTTATCGCTGCAAGCTGGGCTTTTTCCGCAAGCTCTTTACGCTGGCTTAAATTCTCATCAGGACGAAGCGTTAAACGGACACGATGCTGATTATCAAGCAACAGATCACGTACCAGGTTTTTAATGAACTCAGGGTCTTTTATCTCTTCTCTTAATGACTCGATAACAGGATCAAGGTTAAGCAAAGATACAGGATCAGAGCGATGAATAGCTGCTGTTAAACCGCTGAGTATTAATTGCAGGCCAAATGGATAACTGTCACCGCCGACTTCGCGCTGGCTCAATTCGAGCTGATGCAGTACGGCTTCAAGTTTTTCGTGTGATACGCCGTTAGTGGCGACATCATTTAATACATCCAGCACCAATGTTTCGAAGGCCGAAGCATTTTCGACCTTACTGCCTTCAACGCCGCATAAAAAACACATCTCATAATTTGAATCTTCCAGCCCGCACAATGGTGATGGCGCTGCAGCAAGATCGGTTTTTTCCAGCGCCTGGCGTAATGGCGATGAACTATTATCAAATAGAACCTGCGATAACAGGTTGGCTTTCATCATATCGTCGAGGGAAGTACAGGGGCCTAGCAGCCAGCTCATCACATGATGCGTTTTATCTTCAGTGGTTTCATCACCGACCAGGTCATAGGCATAAGCCTCCTCAACGATCACTGGCGAAAGGTAACGCTTCTCGGGTTTTACCGTGATTTCCTTGTCCAGTTTTTCGAAAGCATTTAGTGCCTGTTCTTCGATCTTCTGCTGATGTTCGATTACAGGAATATCACCAAATGTCATAAATATTGAATTGCTCGGATGATAATGTGTTTTATGAAAATCTATTAGTTGCTGATAAGTAAGATCCGGAATATCCTGTGGTTCTCCGCCGCTGTTGTAATGATAGGTCGAAGTCGGATAAAGGTATTTACTGACTTCCTGCCAGAGCACACTGACCGGCGAGCTCATCGCGCCTTTCATCTCATTAAACACGACACCTTTATATTCGAGTTCACTGTCAGCATTACCTGATTCTTTAAATTCGACACGGTGCCCTTCCTGCAAGAAATCCAGTTCATCCAGACGCGTAAAAAACACGGCATCGAGGTAGACATCCATCAGGTTATTAAAATCTTTTTTGTTCTGGCTGGCAAAAGGATAAGCTGTCCAGTCACTGCTGGTAAACGCATTCATAAAAGTATTCAATGAACGGCGTATCATCATGAAGAACGGGTCGCGTACCGGGTATTTTTTGCTGCCACAGAGTGATGTATGTTCCAGGATATGTGCGACGCCTGTTGAATCCATCGGCACCGTTCTGAAAGCGACTAAAAACACATTCTCAGTATTTTCCGCTTCCATATGATAATGCAGAGCACCTGTTTTTATATGCTGGTATTCCTGTAACGTCAGATTCAGTGAATCGATACGTTCACTGCGTATCCATTTAAATGAAGCATGGTGGTCAACAGCACCGCTCGTCTCCTGCGCATTATTTTTACTTGCTGATATTGAACTATCCGGTGACATGACTGATGACATAAAATTTCAACTCTCTCTGGTCTTACGATTTAATAATTATATTAATTTTTTTATTTACGAACCAACTTGTACACTGTTTCATCGAGTGCAGTTAATCCCCGTTTTTTTAAGCCTGCCTCTTCTTCGATAACATTCTTAACAAGCAGTTTTTGTATGGAGAAGGTTTCAGAATAGAGATCATTGACTTCTTCTTCTGTTACTGAGAACGGCGGACCATTCATTTCTTCAGGATCAAATGTCAGCGTCACCAGTAAAGTCCTAACGCCTGGCTTCTGTAATTCAGCCATTTTTTTTGCATAGTCCTGTCGCATTTCAACTGGCAAGGCTACCAGTGAAGCCCTGTCGAATATATCAGTTACATCATCCAGATCTTCTTGTTGAAGTTCAAAGAAATCACCCTGAAATATTTCGATAAGAGACGGCAGATCACTGGACTGGTATAACGCATGCTGTTCTTTTGCTGCGTGTTTATAATTCAGCGCATTATCTTCGAAAAAATCTTTTACCGCCCGGTCACTGCATTCAACAGCAAATACTTTATAGCTGTTCTGCGACAACCAGAGCATATCCTTACTTTTTCCAGCTAACGGCACGAATACCTTCAACTTCTCACGCTGTTCAACGGCGGGTCCTTTGTTACCGTAGAAATACGCAAGGTAAGGATTTACCTGTTGCTGGTGAAACCCGGTTTGATTATTATCCCAGCGCTCTAACCAGAAATCTATTTCCATAAGTATTCCAGCGTAGTACTAGCTATCACCCGGCCTCCAGACACCAAAAGCATCTTCAGGCGGTTTCATATCCTGTTCTACCTGGTCAAGCACCTGACCCATGAAATGAGACAGATCACCCAACAGGCCTTTCTTATCCAGATCAGGCTGATCCTGCTGCGCCAGAACGTAGCCGGTTATCGCAGATAAGTACTGCATAAAATACAGATCGTTATCAGCTGCCGGATCATTCTTCATTACCACAGCTTTGATGTCTGAGATCATCTCAGACGATAGTTGAATACCACCACTCATTTGTTTGTTCCTGTTTGAATTTTGTGTCTGTTTATAATGGTGCTAGTCTAAGCTATTTCAAGGTCACCGAACAGGACTCACCATGTATAAAATCTGCGTATATGTCCCTGAAAACTCTGTGGAAAACGTTAAACAGGCGTTGTTTGATGCTGGCGCAGGCCGGATTGGGAATTATGATAGTTGCTGTTGGCAGACTGATGGTATCGGGCAGTTTCGGCCTTTGTCGGGTAGCAATCCCACGATTGGCTCGCTTGATGAGGTTGAGCGGATTTCTGAGGTTAAGATTGAGTTAGTTTGTGAGGATGAGTTGGTTGAGGGGGCTGTGAAGGCTATGAGAGGGGCGCATCCTTATGAGGAGCCTGCGTTTGATGTTTGGGAGTTGGTTACATTTTAGTTTTGGTGTTGAGGATTTACCTGGTTCGTTTAGTTTGGCATTGCGGTATTCGCACCGCGGGCGAGGCACTTTTTTTCTGCAGCCAAAAAAAGTACCCAAAAAAGGCCGTC
>JADFWF010000184.1 GCA_015222965.1 Pseudomonadota bacterium
AAATAAAACCTGAGCAAAAACCTCATTTCGGCGTTACAATACGCCGCTGATTTATCACTCTAAAAATAATGCACTCTATGTCAGCTGAAGACGAAATCACTACACCAACCAACTTTATCCGTAACATCATTCAGGGTGATCTGGATTCGGGTAAACACGAGGCCATTCAAACCCGCTTTCCACCAGAACCGAACGGGTATCTGCATATCGGACATGCTAAATCCATCTGTCTGAATTTTGGTGTCGCTGAAGATTTCAAAGGCCAGTGCAACCTGCGCTTTGATGATACCAATCCGGAAAAGGAAGATATCGAATACGTTAATGCCATTATCGAGGATGTGAAATGGCTGGGTTTTGAATGGGCAGGCCTGTATCACTCGTCTGATTATTTTCAGCAGTTATATGACTACGCAGTGGATCTGATCAATCAGGGCAAAGCCTACGTTGACTCACTCACTGCTGAAGAGATACGTGAATATCGCGGCACCCTGACCGAAGCCGGTAAAGAGAGCCCTGACCGCAACCGCAGCATCGAAGAAAACCTCGACCTGTTTGCGCGCATGCGTGCCGGCGAATACGAAGACGGTAAATACCTGTTGCGCGCAAAGATTGATATGGCATCACCCAACATCAATATGCGTGACCCGGCACTCTATCGTATCAAAAAAGCGCACCACCAGCGTACCGGTGATGAATGGCCGATCTATCCGATGTACGATTACACGCACTGTATCTCTGATGCTATCGAAAACATCACACATTCATTATGTACGCTGGAATTTGAAGACCACCGCCCGTTATACGACTGGGTACTGGACGAAGTAAAAACACCCTGTCATCCGCGGCAGATCGAGTTCGCCCGGCTACAGCTGAAATACACTATTACCAGTAAACGCAAACTGAATCAGCTGGTAACAGACAAACATGTCGATGGCTGGGATGACCCGCGCATGCCAACCATCTCCGGCTTACGCCGCCGCGGTTATACAGCGGCGTCTATCCGTGATTTCTGTGACCGCATCGGTGTTACCAAAAAAGACAGCTTCATCGAAGTAGCCGTACTGGAAAACAGCATCCGCGAAGATCTAAATGAACACGCGGTTCGCGTTATGGGTGTATTAAAGCCGTTAAAAGTCACCATCGAAAATTATCCTGATGGCCAGGTAGAAGAGCTGACGGCGAAAAACCACCCACAGAAAGAAGAGATGGGAACACGTCCGATAAGCTTTTCAAAAACTATCTATATCGAACGTGACGACTTTCTCGAAGATGCGCCGAAGAAATTTTTCCGCTTATCCGTCGGCCGTGAAGTACGTTTGCGTTACGCCTACTACATCACCTGCACCGATTTCGTAAAAGACGATAACGGTGAAGTCATCGAATTGATCTGTACTTACGATCCTGAGACCAAAGGCGGTTCATCGCCCGACGGCAGAAAAGTAAAAGGCACCATCCACTGGGTATCTGCCGGGCATGCGATCGATGCGACGGTGAATGTGTATGATCGTCTATTCACCCATCCCAATCCAGCATCGAGTGAAGATATTACTGAGCACCTGAACCCGGAGTCTTTAACCGTGTTAAACAACTGCAAGCTGGAAGCATGCCTTGCTAAGGCTGCAGCGGATACACCCTACCAGTTTGAACGCACAGGATATTTTATTAAGGACAAAAAAGCCGAGACCTTAACCTTTAATCGCACGGTCACCCTGCGCGACACCTGGGCGAAACTGGACAAACAAAATCAGTAGAACCCTCATCATCTGTAAGAACCCGGCACTTGACTGAGAGCCGGGTTATCAACACCCCACTACTCTTGATCTACAAAACCCAGATCAAGTCCGCACCCTGTTTTCGCGTTTAAAATATAGTGGAGGGTTGTCGGGGGTGGTGTAATGCGTGCACTAATTCTACTGTCACTAATATTTTTTTCGTTTCCAGTCTCTGCTTTACAGTCGGCGGATGATGGGCGTATCTGTGCCCCGTTTCGCGGCGGTATCGTAGATCCGGCCATAATCAAATCAATGCTGCTAGCAAGTGAAGAAGGACGTCTCTACCGGATCAAACCGAAGAGCTCTACCGTAGGTTTTTGTGTCAACAGCGTAGCCGGTCGGGTCGAAGCACGTTTCAAAGGAATACAGGGCGGTCTTGCACTGCGTAGGGAGGTATGGGGAGATAAATCACAGATGCTGGTAATGGTTGACACCAACACGCTTGCCATGGAAAGGGACTATCTCCAGAACATGCTCAAAAGCGAATACTTTCTCGACACCTATACTTATTCAAAAATTTTGTTCGTCAGTAAAAAACTCTGGTGGCGGAACGACGACACCGCCTTTCTCGAAGGCTTGCTGACCATGCATGGCGTAACCAGGCCAATATATTTCAATGTGAGAATAACGACCGTGCCAAACACAGATCCTCAAAGCGTCGCTGATATCGTTGTTACCGCAAAATCATTTATCAAGCGCTCAGACTTTGATATGGACGACTTAACACTTCTTGTCAGCGACTCTGTTGAACTGTGCATGCGGATAGAAGCAAAATTGTTCAGCAGATAACAGTGACTGCATATCAGTATTTCCCTACACGACTATCCATAACTGTCTGACAGAAAAAATTAGCCATAAAAACTTCCTGTTGTTACAGTCTATAACACTGCTCAGGTATTCAGCAGAGAGAAAAAATGGACTAAAAAGGGAAGAATGAATATGGACACACTCAGATACATCTACAACGAATTTTGCTGCTTCATCAAATCAAGTTTTGATATTTCATTACAAAAGATTCAGCAAGTTTTTAATCGATAGACGAACTTAACACGTGCACGCTTTACCTGGCCGCACTAAGCTGCACCCCAGTTTTCACGCTCGAGTGCTTTCACCATCTCGGCGCCTGTGGCATAACGTTTTTCAGGTTTTTTCTGCAATGCTTTATTGATGATACGCGTAGCACTGGCAGGAAGGTCAGCACGCACATCTCTGATCGGACGATATTTTTTATTGGTGATCTTATACGCCAGATTTGCCAGACTGTCGGCGGTAAAGGGCAAGGTTCCAGTGAGTAATTGATAAAAACTGACACCCAGTGCATAGATATCTGCACGACCATCAACACGAGAGCCCGTCATCTGTTCCGGCGCCATATAAGATGGGCTACCCATAAAACTGCCGGTTCGTGTTTTTACCGAGTCCGTAATACGCGCTATACCAAAATCGGTAATCTTAATCTGCTTGTCCTGGGGGTCGTACATGATGTTGCCTGGTTTGATATCGCGATGCACGATATTCTGCGCATGCGCATAATCCAGTGCTTGCGCGACGACCAGAATGATGCGGTAAACTTCACGCACCGGCAACAATGCTTCACTCATGGTGTAATCAGACAGCGGTACACCTGAAACAAAATCCATAGCGATAAAAGCAAAATCCCGCTCTTCGCCCATGTCGTACACGGTAACAATATTGCTGTGGCTCAAACGGCCCGCAGCCTCTGCTTCGCGGAAGAAACGGTTCTTGACCTTGTTTAATTCTTTTTTGCTGAACTGAGAATAATCGAGTGTTTTGATCGCGACCTGCCGATTGATCTTAGGATCTCTGCCCAGGTAGACCACACCCATCGCACCGCGGCCCAGTTCCCGCTCGATCTTGTAACGGCCAAATTCCGGCAGCTCCATCTGTGAGCGTACCAGTGTTTTCTGTAACTGATTTGGCGATAAAACTTTTGTCTCCTCAGAGGTAAAACCGACGATCGACGAGATACGTTTCTGAATGTCTCTATAATTTTTTTGACGGTCGTTTATTTCGCTATACATCTGCAACGCCCTGTCGTATTGCCGCTTACGCTCAAAACCCAGACCGATCTCATATAGATCAGCAAGTACACCCTCTTCAGAACCACACTTCAACAAGCTGGTAATCGCTGTTTCATAATCACCTTTTTCATACTGGTAATGACCCAGCTGAAACCATGCATCAAGCTGTTGCTTCATCAGACTGTTTAATATCGCCTGCCCCGACGTATAGACATAGACCACTAGCTGTCCGATCAGCATGAGTAACAAAATGTTAATCGTCGGCCACCAGATACTTTTCAATATCAACAACACTGGCTGCACTGCGATGATACCCATCACTAAAAACGCTCCCAAGAACAGGCCGCTTGATTTCGACAGCAGCGGCAACAGCCATAATAAATAAATTACTACGACTGCGAGTAGTGCAGGTAATAACCACCAGCTAATCGAAGGTGTGTAATAAATTGCTTTTAACTGCAGGCTGCTGAGAGAATCCGCCAGTATCTGCAATCGATTTATATCCTGACCGATCAATACGATCCTGTCTTTATAATAAGTATTTGGCTTTTTAGCTGATACCTGCAGAGGCTGTGCATTCAGCTCGGTATGCCGGCCGGTCAAGCTAGAGAAATAGTTAAAAACCTTGCCTGATAGATTTATCGGTATATGCCGATTTTCCAGTTGAATCAGTCCTGCTTCACTCCAGCTCAACTGGCCGGCTTCCTGAAAACGGCTGTACACAGCCAGCGTCAGATCAGGCAGAGAAAAGTCCCTTGCCTCGTCATACCAGATCAACGGTTGCTCATCAGCCGCTTGTGGATTGAACGGATAAACCCGATAGGGCAACTGGGTATTGGTTAATCTGAACGTCTGTACATCCGGCAGGAATACCGCCGGGATATATTGCCGCCAGCCATCCTTATAAAGCAGCGACTCGGTATAAGGTATGTAATTCTGCTGATCAGGCACACTGGTATATTGCGTCAGAAATACGTGCTGGTTTTCCAGCATCCAGGCCAGCTTGTTACGCTCACCCTTCGTAGGCTGCCACTGCTGCTCTTCTTCCTTATCGCTGACCGGTCTGTCTTTTGATTTTTTAGATTTTGACTTTCCTGATTTTACTTTCGGCTTCTCTTCTTCTAGAGGCAGATAATCCATCTGCGGAAAATCATCACTCAGCCAGACGATTTCAGCCGCCTGTGATTTTCGTAACTTACGCAGAAAAAAACGAAACTCTCTGATCCCATCCGGTGTCTGCAGGCGCGCTTCGTCAAGCTGAATCACACGGAAATCATTTTGTGCAGTTTGTACAGGTAACAGGTGGCTGGCGAAACGGAACATCTGTGCGTCCAGCCAGCGTATCGTACTATTTTGCGATGAAAATAAAATCAGCAGAAAGCAGAAAACGATAAATACAGAAAAATAAAGTCGTCGATGCTGATTCAATGAGGTGCCTGTTTAATAATCCAGAATGTATCAACCCTGTTATAGCTATTACTTTTTCGAAGTCATTTTCGATTTGATTACATTCATCTTTAAAGTCCATCTAGTATAGTAGACGGATGCAGATTTTCATTCAGGAATAGCGAAAAGAGAAGGTCTATTGCAGACAGACTGACTGCATATTTATTTTGTGAACCTGGGTGACCGATGACTAACGACACACAGGCATCAATATTTCAATACCAGGAAGGCTTGCACAGCATTATATTGATACGTCAGCGTATTGATAAAAACAACACCGTTTTGCCGTACGCTCACATTAAATGTCGTTAATGAGGCGCCCAGTCCCAGGTTATTATTGAAATAATATTCTGCGACCAGGTTTAAATTGAGGATGCGACCTTCGATATCACCGACGGTTAAATCCAGATACCGCGCTGAAACACGTGCACGCCACTGTTGATTGAATTCATAAGCAGCTTTCACCCCGATCAGGGGTAAGGGCGCTACCACGCGCTGGTTAGATTGATAGTCAGTGCGAAACTCTGCCTGATCTGATCCTTCCAGGACAACTTCTCCGGCAGCCGACACCTCCACTAGCGAATTCATCCAGTAGATCCCGCCAGTAACGCCAACTTCTGCTTCCGGTGTCTTATAAAAGCTGTAGATATACTCTATATCGAATGTATGCGTATTTGCCTCCACCCCTATAGAAGCACCTGATTTGATGATATTACCGTCAATATCAATATCTTTTTGGGAAGTAACCAGCGAGGTGCGCTTTATAGGCATATAAAGCAGGCTCAATCGATGGCGATCAGCCATACGCCAGCTGCCTCTGACCCAGCCTAGTCGCACTGTAGTATCAAGGCCGAGCACATCTTCTAAATCAATCTCTTTATCTACAGAATCATCACGAGAATTGATGCTTATCTTTGAATCATAGTCTGTTACCGAGCCGCCAATCGTTAACTGATATCTCTCATCAAAAGCTGCTTGCAGAGGTGTCATTACACTGCACACCGCAAGCAGAGCAACTGATCGGAATTTATATTGATTAAATAACATGCTTTTTCAGTGGCTCAAGCGGTCTGAATGTGAAAGAGGAAGATAGAGACATCATCGTTAAAAGCGGTAACCCACACCGATACTCAAGGCATTGATGGTAAGATCAAAAGGGAAATCTGACTGCCCTTGAAAAACATCCAGCTGTTTCATATGCCTTAACTCCAGCTGTACGATGACGTTTTCAGTAACATAGTGCGCGCCGCCGATACTGGCGTAATACCCTGTTCCTTTATCCGTTGCCGAAATTATTCCTCCCGGGATGCCTTCAGCAAAATATTCTTCGACTTCCAGTTCTGTCTGCCAGTAGAGCAGACCCATGCGGCCATAGATTTCATAGGGCGCAGAAAATCGATAACGGGGTTTGATACCGAGCAGAACTGAAGATGTCTGTATGCTGGCACGGTAAGTACCAACGACGTCCGTGCGATCCTGATCCAGTGTTTTTGCCGTTGTTACCAAACCGATATCAGCAGCCAGCCAGTTGTTAAAGTAATAGTTATAATGCACAGCAATCGCCTTGCCGCTATGAAATTCATCATTACCGCCGGCTTCCATCTTTGTCAGCATCAGGTTGACGTCGAGCTGCATGCTGTTAACAGATGTGTCCTCAACAGGCGAACCCTCAGCATACGTGACTTCAGCCATCCATAAGACAAACAGAAAAATAAACAGCTGTTTTAAAATAGACATCGCGAAGCTAATTTGACTGGACGGGTGGCAGATAATTCACCACCACTTCAGCACTCCGACTACCGATGACCTGGCCGCTATCAAACGTGACATCGAACTGGCCGTCACGCCGCCGCTGGAGAAACAGACGAATCTCACAGGCACTTTCGACCGGATTGGCTTCTGCCTGTTTTACCAGAAAATCCGGATCTATATTGCCCGCGCTAAGTTTATTAAGCAGTTCCTGCAGTAATACCAGGGCAGCATCCGAAATAAAATTGACTGCCGGTGAATCATCGTTCTGGTCATAGATAAATTTATCCATTCCAATCGTTTCCAGACCATCATCAGCGGCTATGTCTACTTCAGTGCCATAGCTGGAAGTGGCTAGTCCATCTTTGCATTCAACGGCTGACAGTACACGCATGGTATCGCCTTCACCGCCGGCCACCCAGGTCAGATCGATATTCTCATCTATCGTGGTATAAACAGTGTCCGTAGCAGGCCCGGTAATTGTTACTGCAGGAGGAAAATTAACAGTGGCAGATTTACCTACCAGCTCGCCGGGGCCCGGATCTATATTGAGTAGATCGATCGGGTACCAGCGGTCTTCCCTTGCTTCGACGGGTTCATGCACGACATTAATAAAAACATCCTGCACACTGGTGTCCACCGGCAATGAAGAGGCATAACTGCCGTCAAATTCACCTCTCACTTTGAGCAAGATGCGCTCAGTTGCTGTACGCGCCTCAAACACATCACCGCCTACGAGATTAACCGGCTGTCCATCTCTGAAAACGGCGGCTGAAATCTGTGCGGTATCTTCAGTCTCATGGTGGTCAGCCTCGACAAACATAAACAGGCCCAGATCAGGCACAGCAGGCAGGTTATCATCACCATTAATATCACAAGCAGCTAACAGGAAAGTAAAAATGATGGTGCCTGCTCTACAGAGCGCTCCGCCTGATGACATAAATTTTGTCTGCATAATAATTCTCTATAATAACAGGAAATATAATCTCTCAATTAATGTGTTAGTCATATTTTGATATCTCTCTAGAAATATAAAACAAGGGCATGTTTTCAGTAGTGCTGAATAGTTTTTTTTGCATGAATGGAATTTCCTGTCTTAGGACATGTGTACTTGAATTCACGAATGGTCGAAAAGAACCTCTGCTACTCGATATAATGTTATATGACGCAACGTAGAACGTATTGACATATTGCGCCAAATCAAAGGCCATATAACACTGTTTGCTAAGGGTCAGTTTTTCACTGTCAGTTATATTTCCCGGATGTCTGTTTTGTGTGTGGTCAGTCTGAGTAAAAACTATTTTGATACATTTATTGCTTACTGCAAGATGGCTCATTATCCAGAAGAGTTTCATCAGCGATGCGTGTCCAGATCTGTGAATCTATCGTTATAGAAGGATCATCAGGATAAAGGAAGTATATTTTTAGCGCATTGCCGGCATCCAGCAATTCCAGCTCAACTTCAAACTGTTTGTTTTCGTGCATATCTGCCGTTACCAGGAAATGGTTTTTGCCAAGACTTTTCACTGAACCAGAATCGACATGGTAGCACTGTAATCCACTATCAACTTCGTCACCGTCAAAATCATACTCGATAATAGAGCCATCGCTGGTTACGCGGGTATAGATCACGTCGGTTTTAACGCCCTCTTTTTCCGAGCTATCCCATAAGCCAACCAGGTCCGACATTTCTACTTGCGCCGAGTTACTGCCCATTGGTGAGCATGCGCTGACAGAGAGCATTAGCAAAAATACCAGGTAGCTGCGTAGGTCATGAATAATATTTTTCATAAGATGGCTTCCGATTAGCTAATACTCAACCTGGCAAACTTACGTTTACCAACCTGAAAGACGCCTTCTGTACCTTTCTGGATTTTTACTGATTTATCGGCAATTTTTTCACCGTCGATCTTTGCCGCACCTTGCTGAATCATGCGCATGGCATCACTGGTGCTGGAACATAAACCGGCGTCTTTCAGCAGGTTGGCAATGGCATAACCTTCTGCAGGCGCTTCAAAACTAAGCTCCGGGATATCATCCGGAATTTTATTTTTGGCAAATTGTGCGATAAAACCTTCGCGAGCAGCAGTCGCTTCGGCTTCACTATGAAAACGCGCGATGATCTCTTCGGCAAGCAAAAATTTAATATCACGCGGGTTTTTACCCTGTGCCATCTCCTGCTTGAAACCTTCGATCTCACTCATCGGGCGGAAACTCAGCAGCTCGAAATAACGCCACATCAGGTCATCAGAAATCGACATGATCTTGCCGAACATATCTTTTGGCTCATCAGCGATACCGATATAGTTATTCAGTGATTTGGACATCTTCTGCACCCCGTCCAGACCTTCGAGGATAGGCATAGTCAACACGCATTGCGGTTTCTGACCATGCTGTTCCTGCAACTGGCGTCCCATCAACAGGTTGAATTTTTGATCAGTACCGCCCAGCTCAATATCTGCCTGCATCTCGACCGAATCATAACCCTGAATCAGCGGATATAAAAACTCATGGATGGCAATCGACTGACCGCCTTTGTAACGCTTACTGAAGTCATCACGTTCCAGCATGCGAGCCACGGTACTGCTGGCAGCCAGTTTGATCATGTCAGAGCCTGTCATTTTATTCATCCATTCTGAGTTAAACACCACTTTGGTCTTTTTCTTATCAAGGATCTTAAAGATCTGCTGCTGATAGGTTTTCGAATTTTGTTCGACATCTTCCGGTGTCAGTGGCGGACGAGTCGTGGATTTCCCCGTAGGATCACCGATCATGCCGGTAAAATCACCGATCAGGAAGAGAACTTCGTGACCTAGGTCCTGAAACTGCCGTAATTTATTGATTAATACTGTGTGTCCCAGATGCAGATCAGGTGCAGTGGGGTCAAAGCCGGCTTTTATACGTAGCGGACGCCCCTCTTTTATCTTGGCGACCAGATCCTTTTCTACCAGGATTTCATCCGCGCCACGCTGAATTATTTCAAGCTGTTCTTCTATCGATTTCATACAATTTTCCGACTGGTGTTACTGTAAAAAGGTGTATAAGATACCTGCGCTTTGATGCTTTCTCAACTACTTATTAGCTATACTGAGTAAACGCTTCAAAACCATGAGATTTTTTATGCAATTTTACCCGTTATTTCATTGACCGGGTGTGATTTTACGACTACATTTAGCCTATATTCCAACATTTTTCACAACAACTGTATACGCCGATGTCATTGATTAGTAAAGATTTTCGCTTACACCAGCAACAAGCTCACCAACGCGGGTACATCCGTTTACGCTGGGCACTGCTAGCTATTGCCGG
>JADFWF010000185.1 GCA_015222965.1 Pseudomonadota bacterium
CCGGCACTAAAACCACTGCCTGTGCAGGCTTATCGTTATGTGGCGATCAAGACGGTTAAAGTGAATATCGACTATCACGTGCAATATGAGCAGCATCATTACTCCGTGCCGCACCAGTACGTTGGTGAGAAACTGGAACTGCATGCCAGCGATACCCTGGTAACCCTGTACTTCAGACAAAACCAGGTTGCATTGCACCCGCGTAAACATCGACCGGGCACCACCACGGAAGCGGCGCACATGCCAAAACGACATCAAAAACATCAGCAGTGGACACCGGGGCGGTTAAAAAACTGGGCGAATGATATTGGCCCGGAAGTCCTCATCTGGGTGACCCGCCAGCTGGAAATAAAAACCCATCCGGAGCAGGCGTATCGCATCTGTCTTGGCCTGCTTAATCTTAGCCGGGAATACCCCACACAGCGGCTGAATGGTGCCTGCAAAATCGCCAACCGTGAAAGCCTGTTACGGCTAAAACAAATCAAAGCTATTTTAAAAAGTAATCGTGACAAGTTACCGCAGCAGTTAGATCTGTCCGTTGACCTGCCACAAGACCATGAAAATATCCGTGGCCCTCGAAACTATCATTAACCTGGAGAAAAAAATGCAATCACAAACATTAACGCAGTTACACCAGTTAAAACTCGGCGGGATGGCCGCCGCTTTACAAACCCAACTGGAACAGGTTGGAACCTATGAAGGCCTACCTTTTATCGAGCGCCTTGGCCTGTTACTCGATCAGGAGAACCTGCAGCGTGAACAACGCAAACAACAGCGACTTATCCGCCAGGCGCGTTTTAAACTCAACGCCTGTGTGCAGGATATCGATTATCAACACCCTCGTAACCTGAAAAAATCACAAATGGCCCAACTGGCACAGGGAGACTGGATAAACCGGTCACAAAATCTGTTGCTTACCGGTCCTTGTGGCAGCGGTAAAACCTACCTTGCCTGTGCACTGGGACATAACGCCTGCATGCAGGGTTACAGCGTCCGATACTATCGCTTATCAAGACTGTTACTGGAGCTGACGCAAACCAAAGCCGATGGTACCTATCACAAAAAACTACAGCAGCTAGCCAAGACTCAGTTGCTCATTATCGATGACTGGGGACTAGAGGTGCTTAAACCCGCACAGCGCAATGATCTGATGGAAATAATGGATGATCGACACGGTGATACATCTACTGTTGTCATCAGTCAGCTACCCACCGATCAGTGGTATGCCACCATCGGTGACAATACTCTTGCAGACGCCATCCTCGACCGTTTAATGCACAATGCTCACCGCCTGTTACTTAAAGGTGAATCCATGCGAAAAATAATGTCGGACTTGACCCAAGATGAACACCTGGGGTAAAAAGGCACTTACGTGATGCGTTGAGAAATCAGTGTTCAACTTGAACCAGAATAGGTGTTCAACTTCACCGGAATACGCATTAACAGAACATTGGTGTGATGAAATAAGAATTTAGCTTTTCTTCCATGATTGATTAATCACAATATGCTGGATAATAGAGCTGACTTGAACGTCTTCTTTGTATGAATTTACATACTTCTAGTGATCGCCCACCATGGTCCGAAATGTGGTGTCCTGGTGAATTGAGATAGAAACGTTGAATGTCGTCTATGCAAAATGGGCCTTATTTACAAAGAAGGCATTAATATCTCTCCGGATTTTCTCCCTGTGTAATCCTTAACGCCCCTTCGCTTATTTGTACTATCCGAGCATTTTCGGCCAATAGCGGACATCCACACGACTGAAAACATAACCATCATTATGCGATATTGCAATATAAACTATTTTATACACGCACTATATTTAATATAATGATTGACAATATATCGATATATCCATACAATATATATCATCAAATAGGTGATTTAATAAAAGAGGTATACCAATGAGAGGTAACAATAGAGGCTCAAGCGAAAGCAAAGCTCAACGATTTAACCGAGTTGCAGAAAAACGAGTAGAAAATGTATTAAAAAGTTTGAGAAGTCTTTCTCAATGCTCAAATAAAAGGATGTATGAATGGAATGATGAACAGTTAAACAAGATATGGGACGCCATTAACTCGGAACTTCAAAGTTGTAAGGAGAGTTATACACAAACTCAACC
>JADFWF010000186.1 GCA_015222965.1 Pseudomonadota bacterium
CTTCAAGGCAGGCCACAATCTTAAGCCGCCTCATAAATTACAATACCCCGAAGAAGCCTGGATGGCTCAGGAACTTGTAGAAAACATCCTTGTAAAAACGCATGGTACGGTTCGATGTGCCATGACATTAAATTCGCCAGAGCATTGGTAACACTGCAAACAATGCACTGCACCGGAACAAACTAAAAGAGGAGTGAGAAATGCCACAATACGTTATTGTCTATCTTGGTGGTGATCAGCCATCTAGTCCTGAAGAAGGAAAGCAGCATTTTTCTAAATATATGGACTGGTTATCTTCAATGGGCGACTCAGTTGTTAGTCCTGCAAATCCATTGAAGGATACGTGCACAGTAAGCCCTGATGGAACGGTTACGACAGGTGGTACAACAACGATGTCTGGTTATACGATCATTGAAGCGGAATCTATGGATGTTGCGATATCGATCTCAAAAGCTTGCCCTTTTCTTGATATTGGTGGCTCACTTGAGGTTTCGGAACTAATAGAGATGCCCGGTCAAACATAAAATTAACGATCGTTTAAACCTGGTTTTTATATCGCAACGGCCAATTGAGTAGATCAAGTTATAAACCTTCATTATTATTGTCATACATCAACTAACTGTGCTGGATACCCGCAATTCTTTCTTATAGTATAGTTAGTTGATACTAAACAGAAAAAGGTGATCGCTATGCAACCCGTCATTACTGTTGAATTTACGGCAAAGGCCGGTGACCAGGAATTTAAAGAAGAAAGCGTAACCTTCCATAATCCGGAAGAACTCTTTGCCTTCGTAGCACCGGGGGGAGGTTGCGATGCAATCTCCAATGAAGTTAATGAGATCCAGATGGTATTTCTTCAGCCGGAGCATGCAAATACGCAGAATCCTGTTGCTGATAAACGGGTGACGCTCGAACTCGGTATGGTTTTTTTGACGGGGCCTTTAGCTGAAATCGTGCAGACTGCAGAGCAGCTTATCGATAAAGCAGGGCGCGGGGAACTGACTGATTCATTTCTGAAGGTAATCAATGTAAGTCTCTAAAACTATAAATGGCAATATCACGCGTCCATTTTGTTCTCGAAAACCCGTGGCAGTTTGTCCGGCGGGTGATGGCCGGTTTTAGTGCCAATCAGGGTCTGCTGTTGTCGGGTGCGGTTGCCTATTACACTCTGTTGACCATTATCCCGATGTTCGCTCTCATACTGGTTGGGCTTTCACAGATTCAGGAAACACAGCCACTGCTTGAGACACTGCGTGAGTATCTGGTCTTAATAGCAGCAGACCAGGCTGATGCTTTGGTCAACCAGATCAGCGCCTTTCTGGAAAACTGGAAAACAGTTGGTCTGATGGGTGTTCTGCTTTTACTTTTTTTCAGTTCGTTTGCTTTTACCTCGCTGGAAAATGCGATGTCGGTAATCTTTTTTCATCGGGTTGCTATCAAGCGCCGTCACTTTCTGATCTCGGCGATCATCCCATATTGTTATATCCTGTTGCTGGCGATTGGCATGTTGCTGGTCAGTACTGTCAGCGGCAGTCTGCATTCGCTCGACGCCACTTCTGTGACGGTGATGGGCCATAGCTGGTCACTCAGTGGTATCGAAACTATTTTGATCTATATGCTGGGTATCGTCGGTGAAATATTGCTACTCACTTCACTCTATCTGGTCATGCCGGTCGGCAAGTTGTCGCTGCGTCATGCCTTGATCGGTGGTATTACTGCGGCCCTGCTGTGGGAGATCACTCGACACATTCTGGTTTGGTATTTCTCGACACTTTCACTGGTAAACGTAATCTATGGTGCTTTTGCTACCGTCATCATCATCCTGCTCAGCCTTGAGGCGGCGGCAATTATCGTGCTTCTCGGTGCCCAGGTCATTGCTGAATATGAACGTATCGGCAGCTCGTCGACTAAAACGCATGGTTTGCAGACTTGAGAGATGATCGGGTGTAGAACAAAAGTCTTTATCTGTTTTCCCTGTGGTACCTGACCGCCTGCCATACCGTTCTGACATCAACATGTTCATGATGGATCAGCAGCGTAATAGCGATTTCTTCAAGTGCTGCATACAGGCAGAACACAGCCGCTATCCGGAAAGGCCAATCGAGCAGTCCGGTAAAAAGTAAGATATAACTTACGATGGTAACAGCAACAGCCAGCTTTACGCTCCAGGTATGGTAGCTGGTAAAACGATGGAATTTGATGAAGCCGATCAGTGCCGGCAGGGTGAAACAAAGCACGATAATAATAAAATACAAAATTTCACGTTGCAGTATATCCGGCCAGAGTATCCATGCGCAGATCGCAATCGTGGTATAGATGACAAAATCACCCCAGCTATCAAGGTGTGAGCCCATCTTCGTTATCTGGTTCAGTGTCCTCGCCAGAAAACCATCGAGCACATCAGTAAACTCCGCAAATAGCAGTACCCCGATGAACCAGTTAGGCTGCTGGGTAAATGCGAGGTAAAACAGCACTGGCGCCATCAGGATTCTTATGAAGCTGACCAGGTTAGGAAGATTGATTATTTCCTCTTTTTCATGAGTCATGAATCGCAGCCTTGGCAGTAATTAATAGGGGTTTTTACGTATACCATACTTATAAAGTATATGAGAAAGAGCCAGTTCTATAATGATAAAGATCAATACCAGCAGGATAACTGAAGATATATTGAGATTAAATGTGTGCATCATCATAAATGCGGGGAAAAATGATTCCGGGACCTGATCCAGCAGAGGGGCCATACTGCTTGGCTGCATCGATAACCGGCGTTTTATGAAGCTGGAACCCAGGTCGCCCA
>JADFWF010000187.1 GCA_015222965.1 Pseudomonadota bacterium
ACAACAAAAAATGTTTTTCTCTGCGTCTCCGCGCCTCTGCGGTTCAAGTTTTTAAAGTTTTTTGGAGGTCAGCTAAGGCTCAACAACAGAAGTAGAGATGACAAACACACCGTCATATACCATCCAGATCTTTTTTCTGCTGCTCATTATGCTTCTGCATCGAACTATTAACCGCTTTAGCTTCGTCCAGAGAATCTTTCATATCCTGAAATAGAATAGGTTTCTTTTCTCCAGCGCCTGCATTTTGATCTGACTGTGCCGCATCATCTACGATAGCAACTGTATCAGAATCGCCGCAGGCAGCGAGCAAGGAAATAAATATAACAACACATGTAGTTTTTAAGAGATTCATCGTAATGTTTCCTGGTTAATGATTAGTTATCAAAGATTATTTAGCGCTTCCTGCTGTTGCTGTTGTCGTTGCTGCATCAGGTTCTCAACATTCTTGACATCATCCATCACTTTTTTCATTGCCTTTGGGGAATAAGGGCTGGGCGCTTGTGTCTGCTCCACTTCCTTTTCCTCTGGTTCTTCTTTCACCGGAACTTTGACCGCCTGCATCAGATTACTGTTCGGATCTAATACCACCCTCTCCACTTTTCTGTCGCTCGGTGGCGGTGTATTGCTAAACTGCATCACACCGTTTTCATCACGCCATTTATAGACTTCCACCTTTTCATCCGTCACTACACTCGACAGATTTTTTGGCGCACTGGCTTTTAAGTTTTTATGGGCGGAGGTTTCCATACTAAAACCCGGACCCAGGATGGCCAGCGGGTTAAATTTCCCCATATAGATCATCGGTGTAATAGCCATTACTACTAAAGTCAGTAACAAAAAAAATATTTTCGACTTCATTATTTTCCCTTTTTGACCCGTCACAGGGTCGCTTCAATTGTTATGTAGTATGGACTAGCCAACAGTTAATTTCAGCCAATTCACTATAAAATGCTGCACATTAGACCATCATGAATGGTTTCTTCCTGCGAAAAGCACACCGCCGCCTAAATAAGCACTTGCCACATCAGCCCCATACGGGTAAAATTCCCTCCCTGTTTTTCGACCTTGGCCCATGATATGGGGTTTTAGAGAGAGAACGTGATAACAAACAAATTTAAGAGTAACGCCGACATGAAAGCAGATATCCACCCAAAATACACCGACGTAAACGTAAAATGCAGTTGTGGCAACGCCTTCACTACTCGCTCTACTTACGGAAGAGATGATATGACTATCGATGTCTGCTCTGAGTGCCACCCGTTTTATACCGGCAAACAGAAGATTCTTGACTCTGCTGGTCAGATCGACAAATTTAACAAACGCTTTGGTAACAAATCTTAAGTTGTTAGATCAAATGCTGTTTGATAAAAAAGACGCTTTAAAGCGTCTTTTTTTACGTCTAGGGATTGGACCGCATGCCGCAAGGAGCCAGGGATGGACTGTATGACACAAGCAGCCAGGAAGGCGATGTGGTTATGCCTGTGCTGTTTTACCAGCCTGCCTGCGATAAGCGATAGCGCCTGTCCGGGGGCTAACTATGATGAAACAAGCCGTATAAAGTACATACATGATGGCGACACCCTGCACCTTAAGGATGGCCGGAAAGTCAGGCTGATCGGCATCAACACCCCTGAAGTCGCCCGTGGCAATAACGCTGCGCAACCCTTTGCAGCTGAGGCTAGCAATGCGCTGAAAGCACTGTTTAAAGACAACAAGTCGATCTCACTGATCTACGGTGAGGAAAAATATGACCGCTATGAACGCCTGCTGGCACACGGCTTTACGGATAATGGTGAAAATATTCAGGCAACACTATTAGCGCAAGGCCACGCCCGCGCCGTCACTTTTCCGCCCAATTCACGATTCTCTGCATGTTATCTGCAACAGGAACGCAAAGCACGCTGCAGCAAGGCGGGTTTATGGAAGAAAATAAAACCACTCAATGCGAAAAAGCTCAATGATACCCAGATCGGGTTTCAACTGATAAAGGGCAAGCTAAAGAACATCAATATCAACAATAAAGGCATCTGGCTTAATTTGGACAACAAACTCACGATAGGCATTCGTCCGGACAACCAGCCACTGTTTGACATCGATGCCATCCACAAAATGCTGAATCAAAAAATCGTGGTCCGTGGCTGGCTCAATAAAAGCAAAAAAGCCTCGCAGACAATCCGTCCTTATTACATACGTGTTCGTCACCCTTCATCCCTTCACTTGGCCACCGAATTTACCTGCAGCTAGACAGGCCCAAGCTAAGCCTCTGATTTTTAACTGATAACACGACACAAGACTCGAATTTAGCCTATAAAAATGCTAATATAGTCGCCCTTTTATCTTCGCCCGATAAGTATTGCCATGCCACAACGCTTCAAAAAACAAGCTCTGGATTATCACGCCAATCCGAAACCAGGAAAAATAGCCACCGAGATCACCAAACCCTGCGAGACTCAGCTTGATCTTTCACTGGCATACACGCCGGGCGTCGCTGAACCGTGTCGCGCAATACATCGTGATGAAGAAACGGCCTACGACTACACAGCCAAAGGCAACCTGGTGGCTGTCATTACTGACGGCACCGCTGTTCTTGGCCTGGGCAATATCGGCGCACTCGCCGGCAAACCGGTGATGGAAGGCAAAGGCGTTTTATTTAAGGCTTTTGCTGATATCGATGTATTCGACATCGAAGTCAAAGCCGACTCCACCGAAGAATTTATCACCACGGTGAGAAATATTGCACCGACATTTGGTGGCATCAATCTGGAAGACATCGCTGCACCGGCCTGTTTCGATATCGAAGAAGCCCTGATTGAGCAGCTTGATATCCCCGTATTTCATGACGACCAGCACGGCACCGCCATCATCATTGCGGCGGCGTTAATAAACGCGCTTGAGATTCAGCACAAGAAAATCGAAGATGTGAGAGTAGTCTGTTTAGGTGCCGGTGCCGCCGGTATCGCCTCGATGAAACTGCTTCAAGGATTAGGTGCCGACCCAGAAAAATTATTCATGATCGATCGTAACGGCATCATCCAGTCTGAACGTACCGACTTAAACAAATACAAACAGGCTTTTGCAGTGCACACAGAAAAACGCAC
>JADFWF010000188.1 GCA_015222965.1 Pseudomonadota bacterium
CATGCTCTCAAGCTTGTGCCTTTATTGCAAACCCGCCTGCAAGCCAGAGATATTATATAATTGATTAAAGGCTCCTTAATTAATTCTCGCAGTAATCTTTGCTGTAATCTGACTGCTTTCTTCGATAAACTCTGTTGATGTTTAATATAGTGACTATTGGTTATTGCCCGGTGAGTTACCCCTCGTGAGCTATCAAGTTCTGGCGCGAAAATGGCGGCCGCAAAATTTTCAGGAACTGGTCGGCCAGGAGCACGTCCAGCGTGCTCTGGTCAATGCCTTAAACGATGATCGTCTGCACCATGCCTATCTGTTTACCGGCACGCGCGGCGTGGGTAAAACCACGATCGCACGTATATTCTCAAAGTCTCTAAATTGTGAGACCGGTATCACTTCTACACCCTGTGGTAAATGTTCCACCTGCGTCGAGATCGCCGAAGGCCGTTATGTTGATCTGATTGAAGTTGATGCCGCGTCGCGTACCGGTGTTGATGACACCCGCGATCTGCTGGAGAACGTTCAATACGCGCCTACGCGTGGACGTTATAAAGTGTACCTGATCGACGAGGTCCACATGTTTTCCAAAAGCAGTTTTAATGCACTGCTGAAAACACTGGAAGAACCGCCGCCACACGTTAAATTTCTGCTGGCGACAACTGATCCGCAAAAATTACCGGTAACTATTCTTTCCCGTTGTCTGCAGTTTAATCTCAAACGCCTGCCTGTCAGTTTGATCATCAGCCATCTGCAGCATATATTGACCGAGGAAAAAGTCGAACATAATGTCACCGCGCTGCAGTTAATTGCAGAAGCAGCCGATGGCAGCATGCGAGATGCGCTGAGTTTACTGGACCAGGCACTTGCTTTCGGTGGTGGCTCAATCCAGGAGCAGGAAGTTCGCGATATGCTTGGCAGTGTTTCGCGTGATAAAGTTATTCGACTGTTAAAAGCGGTGCTGCAACGTGATGCGGCACAGGCTATGGCAGTGGTTGCCGAGCTGGCAGAATTATCACCGGATTTTGAAAATGCACTGGCTGAGTTTTTAAGTCTGTTGCACCACATGAGTCTGGCGAAAACACTCCCTGAAGCATTGGATGAATTTGTCAGTGCGCGGGAGGATTTACTCAAATTGTGTGAGCAGGTATCAGCAGAAGACCTACACCTGTTTTATCAGATCGCGTTGATCGGCAGGCGTGACCTGCCACTTTCACCTGATGCAAGAAACGGTTTTGAGATGATCGTATTGCGCATGCTGGCTTTTAGACCGGCAGGTGTTGATGTCGGGCGCATAACTCAGGACCAGTCGCAATCGACCGCGCAAGCAACCATAAAATCGCCAGCCCCATCTCAATCACAGGCAGCACCACAGAGCAGGCCACAGGCCGTTAAAACTGATAATGCTGCCACAGTGAAAGCGCCGCCAGTGCAGGCACAGACAGAAAATGCGGTAGCGGAAGAACATAGCCCGCCACAGACGAGTACGCAGGCGGTGTCAAATAACTGGCGGGATGTTGTTAATTCACTAGGTCTGGGCGGTTTGGTAAAGCAGCTTGCGATCAACTGTACGATGCAGCAGCGTGATGGTTGTAATATTGTGCTGCACATTACCAGCGGGCATAGCAACTTAATTAATCCAAAAGCAAAGCAACGTCTGCAGCAGGCATTGGGTGAATACTTCAATGTGGATGCGAAACTGGAAATCAAAGTCGTAAACAAGGGCGAAAGTGTAAGTGAGAATGAAACGCCCGCACAGACAACGCAGCGTGAAACGGACCAGCGGCAGCAACAGGCCGTTGAGTCGATCGATGAAGATAGCTTTACGCAGGTATTAAAAGAAAGTTTTAATGCTGAAATCATTCCCGGTTCAGTGAAACCGGGATCGTAATAAATTAATATAGTTAAGAGGTTTGATATGAAAGGTGGAATGGGCAATATGATGAAGCAGGCGCAGAAGATGCAGGAAGATATGCAGAAAGCGCAACAGGAAATTGCCAATATGGAAGTCGAAGGACAGGCGGGTGGTGGCATGGTTAAGGTGCTGATGAACGGACGCCATGAATTGCGCCGTGTTGATATCGATCAGAGCCTGATGAGTGATGATAAGGAAATGATCGAAGATCTGCTGGCAGCGGCAGTAAATGATGCGGTAAGAAAAATAGAGCAGGAATCATCATCAAAAATGTCAGGTCTGACTGCTGGACTTAATTTACCGGGTGGTATGAAGTTACCATTCTAGTTGTATCTGATGTCACCGTTACTTCAACAATTAATCGATGCCTTAAAGTGTTTGCCGGGTGTCGGCCCAAAGTCTGCGCAACGCATGGCGTTTCACCTGTTAGAGCGTGACACTGATGGTGCAAAAAAACTTTCCTCAGCATTGACTGAAGCAGTTGAAAAAATAGGTCACTGTTCAATGTGTCGCACCTTGAGTGAGAACGAGTTATGCGAGATATGTGTCAGTGCCTCGAGAGATAACGGTTCGTTGTGTGTGATCGAAACACCGGCCGATGTTTTTGCTATCGAGCATACGGCAGAGTTTCGTGGTAAATATTTTGTTTTGATGGGGCACTTATCACCACTGGACGGTATCGGTCCAGCAGAACTGGGGCTGGATCTACTCGAGAACAGACTGGCAAGTGGCGAGATTAAAGAATTAATACTGGCCACTAATCCTACGGTCGAAGGTGAAGCGACCGCACACTACATCTCGGATATGGCCGTCAGGCATCAGGTGATAACAACGCGCATCGCACATGGTGTTCCGCTGGGTGGCGAGTTGGAGTATATTGATTCGGGTACGTTGGCGCATGCATTTAGCGGTCGCCAGCGATTTGATTCTTAAATTACAGGTTATTGGTAAAAATCAGTGTTACGCCCGATTTGACTAGCGTCAAAGCTTTTGACCTGTGTTTATGGTCTAATAACGCACATTGAGGTGCATTCATGACTGACTGTTTGTTCTGCAAAATCCGGGACGGCGAAATCCCCGCCGATATTGTCTTTGAGAGCGATGACGTACTCGCTTTTAACGATGTTAATCCGCAGGCACCGATTCATATTATTATTATCCCGAAGAAACATATCCCAACGATTAATGACGTCGAAGACGGCGATGAATCGGTCATGGGAAAACTGTTCAGCGCCGCAAAAATCATCGCGGGCCAAAAAGCCGTCAGTGATGACGGTTACCGCCTGGTGGTCAACTGCAATGAAAAAGCCGGTCAGACAGTTTTCCATATACACATGCACCTGTTAGCGGGTCGTGCCATGATCTGGCCGCCGGGTTAGGGTGTAATGCTTATAAAATTATTTATATGAAATATTTCTTTTTTCTTTTTATATTGGCATTCAGTTTAAATGTTAACAGCGCGCCACACGGTGATGAGCTGTATGCCACGCACTGCTCCTCATGCCATGGAATTGATGGCAAGGGAGGTGTCGGTGTGCCGATAGCACTGCCTTCATTTTTAAACAGCGTTTCAAACGAGTATCTGCAAAAAACCATTCGACATGGCAGACCGGGCAGGATCATGCCGGCATTTGCCAGCTTGAGTGATGCCCAGGTGAGTGCGATCGTAAAGCATGTAAGAAACTGGTCTGATAAACCTGTGCCGGTAGAAGATACTACGGTTATCAAGGGCGACAGTGAACACGGTAAGAAGCTGTTTGCTGATTTCTGTGTGCAGTGTCATGGTGAGGCAGGAAGTGGCGGTAAAGGTACCGGGGTAACATTCTCCAGAAAACGTGATCTGCCGATCATTGCGCCAGCTTTAAATAATACAGGGTTTTTAGCGGCAGCCAGTGACGTCATGATTAGGGATACGATTACCCTGGGTCGTGAAGGCACACCGATGAC
>JADFWF010000189.1 GCA_015222965.1 Pseudomonadota bacterium
ATTATCTTCCACAAGATATATTTCTCAGTATCAAAAGATGTTCAGGAAAGAAGGTTCAACGAGAGAGAGACTAACCAGCTCAAAAAATGGAAATTATCTGAGATCGATGTGCAGATGCAGGAGAAGTGGGACGAGTTTACCGAGATGAAATATCAGATGCTGAAACAGACACATAGTCATACCAGCCCATGGGTGATCATCCGAAGTAATGAGAAACATCGTGCGCATGTGAACGCGGTAAAAAGTATATTAAACAAGGTCGATTACGAAGGTCGTAATATGACGCTGGATTATACGGTTGATTCAGATATCTACTATTCAGGCGCGCATGAGATAGAGCTGATGGAAAATCAGCTGCGTGAGATGGGTAAGTTTATCGTCTAGGTTTTACCGTCATTGCGAGCGAAGCGTGGCAATCTCCATAAGCGGCTGAGTTGCCTGCAGGAGATTGCTTCGTGCCTCGCAATGACGTTTCCAATCCTGGTGTGGTGTTATAATTTGCCGCTATGGTAAAGGCAACAGAAAACCAGATCGTACTAACCGCACTAAACTCACGCTTTATGCACACTGCATTCGGCCTGCGTTACCTGTACGCAAATCTCGGTGAACTGCAATCATCTGCCTGCATCGAAGAATTCACTATCCAGCAGCGTCCCATCGATATCGCTGAAAAGCTGCTGAGATATCAGCCGAAGATCATCGGCTTTGGCGTCTATATCTGGAATGTTGCCGAAGTCACAAAAACTGTAGAGTTATTAAAGCAGGTATCGCCGCAAACGATCATCATCCTCGGCGGCCCGGAAGTCAGTTTTCTGCCCGATAAACCTGCGGTTGCTGATATCGCAGATTATGTGGTGATGGGCGCCGCTGAAAAAAGTTTCCGCGAACTGTGCCAGTTGATCCTGTCAGGTAATAAACCGCTTGATCGGGTTATACAGAGTGATGAACTGCCCCTTGATCAAATACGACTGCCTTATCAATATTACACCGATGAGGATATAAAAAACCGCCTGATCTATGTCGAGGCTTCACGCGGCTGCCCGTTTAAATGTGAATTCTGTCTGTCCTCACTGGATAAAACCTCAAAACCATTTGAGCTGTCTGTGTTCCTCGACGAGATGGAAAAGCTGCATCAGCGCGGTGCGCGTAATTTTAAATTCATCGACAGGACATTTAATCTAAAGGTCAGCAGCAGTATCGCTATCCTTGAATTTTTTCTCGAACGCATGAGCGATGATTTGTATCTGCATTTTGAAGTGGTGCCGGACAATCTGCCTAATAAGCTGAAAGCAGTGATCCAGAAGTTTCCTTATCATACATTGCAGTTTGAAATCGGGGTGCAGACATTCGACGAGAATATCCAGGCCCTGATCAGTAGAAAACAGAACAACGCAAAAACCTGTGAAAATTTACGCTGGTTGAGAGAGAGTACGCAAGCGTACATCCATGCTGACCTGATCTTTGGTCTGCCCTCAGACACTCTGGAAAACTTTGCAAAAAGTTTTGATCAGCTGGAAAGCCTGAAACCGCATGAGATCCAACTGGGCATCTTGAAACGCTTACGCGGTGTACCGCTAAACCGTCACAATGAAAAATACCAGTTACGTTATAACCCGGAAGCGCCATACAATATCCTGTGTACCCGCGACATCGATTTTGAAACCATGCAGCGTGTTAATCGTTTTGCGCGTTACTGGGATATGGTCGCAAACTCAGGCCGTTTTAAAAATACCCTGCCACTGGTGTTAAGTGATTCGCCCTTTGAAGGTTTTATGGGTTTAAGTGATGCTCTTTACCGGGGCGCAGGTAGTACCTGGAAGATATCTTTGCAACGATTGTTTGTGATGATATTCGAAAGCCTGAAGGCCAGGGATGATATTGATGAGTCTGTCCTTTTTGAAGCTATGGAAGGGGATTATAGCCGCACTGGCGAAAAGGCATCTTTCGAATTATTGATAAATAAAAAGGCTAAAGTCACCCGCATAGGTGTCGCTAATAAGCGGCAACAAAAACAGCTGCAATGAACATAGCAATAAACTGTATTGGTTAAGACCTGGTCTGATAGCTTGATATGCTGATTTCGATAAACCCTGTCAGTCGGTCATGCATCAGGAAGCACATAAGCGGACGAATCTAATTATCGACACAGCTTCTGCTGTTGAGCCTTAGCGGACAAAGCGAAAAACAAAATCAAAAGCTTGTTCACCACAGAGGCACAGAGGAC
>JADFWF010000190.1 GCA_015222965.1 Pseudomonadota bacterium
ACTACATCGTGCCGCAGTTCGATAATACCCATATAAACTTTCAGCGTATCCCTATCGTCGATACATCCAACCCCTTTAATAAGGAACGTGGCATTCCGACGGCGGAGCAGAGCCTGGTATTGATTCACTTTCTCAAGAATAAACCGACGGTGGAGTACAAACTCAACTTGCGCGGACTGATCGAAGGTTCGTTCATCTCCGGTTTTAACACGCTGATGATTCCCGGCGGAAAGATGTCTTACGCGATAGAACTGATCCTCACCCAAAGCATTCTCGACCTGATGGCAAAGCGTGGTCACATGGGAAGAAGAAAAGAAGATCAGTCATAAAAGGGGTTACCTCCTTTCAACAGGGGGCAGACCACCGTAGATTTCAATAGTAAAACCAGGTGGAGAAATATTTAAACGTGACCCGCTCCCTATTATTTTTTTTAATACTTTTACTTTTGTTTAATTTTAAGATAATGTCGTACAGGTTATTTTCTTAGAATCATTACAAAATTACAATAATGGGGAGATATGAATATGGCTGATCTTTTTTCTGACGAATGGATGAAAAGCTTTCAAGGTGCATGGAACAACGAGCCAGCACTATCTGACGCACTGGCTAAAATTGACTTCAACTCAATCATAGGTTACGGCTTTCAAGGTGACGATGGCCCTACAGGTGTCATTACCGTAGAAAATGGCAAAGTGACAGCGGCTGGTGCTTACAATGGTGAAACACTGAGCTGGGACATTCGCGCTAAACAAGCAAGCTGGGATAAATGGTTGAGTAAAGGCATCGGCATGGCCGGTCTCGGTATGGCTTATACCACTGGCAAAATGAAATTTGTCGTTGGTGATTACATGGCAATGGCAAAAGACCCACGCATGGCGGGGCCTTTCATCAAAAGTTTCAGTGTTATGGGAACTATTTAAAAAGTTAAAACAAAGGGGATGGAGAGAATATTCTTTAATCCCTCTGCCCCCCTTTAATTCTATTATAAAAAAGCCCCACCAATTTTTGGCGGGGCTTTTTTATATATGCACGTATAACCGTATTCAGGTTCCTTCCTGCCAGGAGGAAAGATAATGAACTTGAGCATCTGTCAGTTTATCGATTTGAATATTCATTGCCTGCAGCTTTAATCTGGAAATCTCATCATCAATCTCGACCGGCACGTTATGTACCGAGTGTGTCAAATTACCCTTCTGCTTCGCCAGATACATCACCGACAGAACCTGATTCGCAAAGCTCATATCCATTACCGCTGAAGGATGCCCCTCTGCCGCAGCGAGATTAACCAGGCGCCCCTCTGCCAGTAGCCGCAGCTTGCGACCGTCAGCAAGAGTATATTCATCAACTGAAGGTCGAGGACGCTGCTTACTGAGACTCATTGCTTCCAGGGCGGGAATATTAATTTCCACATTAAAATGCCCGGAGTTAGCCAATATGCAACCATCTTTCATGACGTCCAGGTGCGCCTTATCGATGGCATGCTTGTCACCAGTTGCAGTAATGATGAAATCGGATTGTTTCGCTGCCTCGCTCAAGGGCATGACACGATAGCCATCCATGGTGGCTTCCAGAGCTCGTACGGCATTAACTTCTGTCACGATCACATGCGCTCCGTGACCTTTTGCACGCATCGCAATACCTCGCCCACACCAGCCATAACCGACTACTGTAAAGTTTTTTCCTGCGAGCAGGATATTGGTCGCACGTATTATCCCATCCAGAGTGCTCTGACCGGTACCATAACGATTATCAAACAGATGCTTGGTCATGGCATCATTCACTGCAATGACGGGGAATTTAAGTTCACCACTCCCTGCCATGGCGCGTAAACGAATCACACCTGTCGTCGTTTCTTCCGTTCCGCCCAGCATATTGCTTATTAACTCAGTTCGACTCTTATGTATCTCGCTCACCAGGTCAGCACCATCGTCCATGGTAATCACGGGCTGATGATCCAGTACGGCATTGATATGCTGGTAGTAGGCTTCTGTTGACTCCCCTCGAATGGCATAGACAGGAATTTCATATCGATCTACCAACGCGGCTGCAACATCATCCTGTGTACTGAGTGGATTACTGGCGCAGAGAACCAGGTCAGCGCCGGCCTTTTTCAATGTGACAGCCAGATTGGCGGTCTCAGTGGTAATATGAAGACAGCCACCCATACGTATCCCTCGTAATGGTTGCTCCGTAGCAAAGCGGGCAGCCAGTTCCTGTAACACCGGCATTTCCTGCAAGGCCCACTCGATGCGCCGCTGCCCCTGTTCGGCCAGGGAGTGATCACGAATATCATAATTAATATCTTTCATAATATAGAACCTTACGAACCCCTATGACCAATTTTTGCTGACAGATCTCAGGTCACAGATTTCAGACATATGATTTCAGCTGAACGGGCAGTCGTTTGTCACCCCAGGTACCGGGTTTATCTTCGAACACACCGGCACATTCAGCACCGCATTTCTTGCAGCAACCCTTCTCATCCAGGTTCCAGTCTGAAAGGACATACCAGTCACGGCCTATTAGTCGTGTGTGACATGAATGACAGTAAGTACTCTCGCCATCAATATCATGAACATTCCCGGTATAGGCATAATGTACACCGTTATCCAGGGCGATCTGTCTTGAACGGGTTAAGGTTTCAATCGGGGTGGCGGGAACGTCCATCATTTTCCATGATGGATAAAATGCGGTGAAGTGCATCGGCACATCCGGCCCAAGATTATCCACCACCCAGCGTGTCATCTCGTTAATTTCTTTCTCAGAATCATTTTTGCCGGGAATGAGCAGAGTGGTGAGCTCAATCCATACATCGGTTTCGTGTTTGAGGTAGATCAGGGTATCCAGTATCGGTTGTAAATGCCCACCGGTTATTTTCCAGTAAAACTCTTCGGTAAACGCTTTTAAATCAACATTTGCGGCATCCATGTATTGAAAAAATTCCTTTCTAGGCTCTTCATTGATGTAGCCGGCTGTTACCGCAACCGATTTAATATCGACTTCGCGACAGGCTTTGGCGATATCGATGGCATATTCCATAAAGATCACCGGATCGTTGTAGGTATAAGCAACACTGCGACAGCCCAGCTCTTTTGCCACACGGGCAATTTTTTCAGGGGATGCCTGATCAGCAAGAATATCCATTTCCCGTGATTTGCTCATATCCCAATTCTGGCAAAATTTGCATGCCAGATTGCAGCCCGCCGTGCCAAAAGACAGTACCGGTGTTCCCGGTAAAAAATGATTTAGTGGTTTTTTCTCGATGGGATCAACACAGAACCCACTGGATCGCCCATAGGTCGTCAGCACAATCTGGTCATTTATGTTGGCCCTGACAAAACACAGACCCTGTTGCCCCTCATGTAACTTGCACTCGCGTGGACACACATCGCACTGAATACGGCCGTCCTCCAGTTTGTGCCAGTATCGGGTCGGAAAGGTATCTGTAATTACCTGCTGATTCTCACTCATATTCATCACCCTGGCTTGTTATCATCTATATGTATATTCAAATAACAGGCTAATGCTGTTACTCATAAATAATATTGATTCATATCAATGTAGAAAGTAAAAAAACCCGTCAGGCCCGGTTCAGGGCTCTTTACTGCTTATAAAGTGTCTGAAATGGGTCGCTTCCTACCGTAAGGCATATTTTTCATATATCTATCATCAAAAAACTCGACGAGTTATGATTAGAGTTTAATCCCTCCGGGCTTAATTAC
>JADFWF010000191.1 GCA_015222965.1 Pseudomonadota bacterium
GCAGGCAGATTATCTGCAGTAATAGTTAACACATCACCATCTGCATCACTGGCATCTATATTAATCTGCAACACATCCTGCTCTACCATCGTCTGGTTACCGATCATGTTCAACACCGGCGCCTGGTTGACTGTTTCCTGATTAAAAAACCAGTTGTAGCTATTACCAAACTCAATCGATGCCGTGGTGATATGCGCATGGTTATATACACGCTTGGAAAGCGGGCCTGACTGCCCGATGTACTCGCCGCCGGTCTCGCAAAATGCCAAGTTTTCGGTTGCTGTAAAATTTAAACTGACATCACAACCAGTGCTGCTGATACCTGCATATTCAAGCCGAACAGTGTAATCATCCGCAGTATCCGCCTGCTCATCCAGACCACTGGCCGCATACGATATGGTTGCCACATCATCGTGTCCCAATGTACGCTGCGCCTCATCAAAATAAGTCCCTTGCTGCATCACCGCTTCGGTTTTCTGCAGACCTAACAACGTCGAGAGGCCACGATCTGCATTTGCGGCAAATAAATTATCTGGCGGTAAATCTGCCAGGCCAACTGAATAGGTGGTTTTATCGATCACATCGGCAATGGTAAACGGATCATTATTAGACTTTTGAAACCAGTGAAGATTACCGTCATCACCACGCACATCATCACTGCTACCGATAACGCCGTCAGTGCCCGCCACCAGGTCAAAACCATTATTCGCTCCATCGGTACTTTTTGTATAGTTTTGCCTGTTATCGCTAAACCCCGATTCTGAAGCCAGATTCACATGCGCCAAACCCAGACAATGTCCTATCTCATGCAATGCCACTGACTCAAAATCGATCTGACCGCCGCCAACATTATTATTTACGCCCGATTTGATATTGCCTGTGGTCGACTGTAGTTCGTTAAATATATTTATATTATTCTGTACCGGTATCGCCATATCTCCCGCATTAGCACTTGCCGGGTTTATACATATACGCACCACTGCCTCTGACTCAGTGCCGCTGTATGTATTCGGATGTGCGATCAGATTTTCAAAGGTCTCTCCGGCAAATATATAAGCGCCAGTCTGGCCCGCTTGCGGCACACAGAGCAACAAATAAGGTATCAGCAATTTGTATCTGGCAAAAAAAGTCATTTTTTACCGGCACTCTTTTTGACCAGACGCACATCTCTCATTAATCCTTTCAGATCTAAAACAACGTTGTTCGCATTGGTAATATCAATATCCTGTTTAAACTTTTTTGCTGCGTGTTCAATATTGGCCAGGTGAAAAACCTTATGAAAATTTTTAATTTTTACTGCTGATCTGTTTTTCTGATACTCATCAAGACGAACATCAATCGATGTCACGACCGCATCAGACACTTCATGAAACTGGCCTTTTGCACGCAGCGCTTTTTTATGCGACTGAATATTTTTCTTAACCCGGTCTTCGTCAAAATCCATTACACCATTACTTGAAAGTGTCTGGATCAGATCCACCAGCTCCTCATCATCAAGCTGCATCTCATAATCACCGGCTTTTTTCATATAGACAGGAAAATGCACGACGACCCGGCCACTACCAAAAACTTTTAACGAGGGCCTGTCATCGATACCAGACAGCATCTGGATATTCTGATGATAATGAATAACAGGCACGGTCTCAGCCAGATCCGTGGTAAAACGAAAACCGGCTGAATTCGCACCACTATCAACAATTTTCTGCGCCAGTAAAACCGGGGCATTCAATATCAGAAATACCAACAGAAAATAATTTATTGTTTTATTTTTATACATGTTATGAAACGTTAGTGTTAGCTGAATTATTATAATAAGGCGTATCTCACAGCCATCTCGAAACTATATGCAAATCTTGTACCATAGCTTACAAAAAACTTAAAAACCTAATAAAAATCAGTACAATACTCTAATCGACTCTCAATTCTTGATATAGGTATATGAGCAAAAATTCCTGTTGTGTATATTTAGGCGACAAACTCGCGGCTTATGGCTTCGGTGAAGACCATCCCTTTGGACCGCAGCGTCATCATGTGTTCGAACAGGCATTTTACCAGCAACAGCTTGACCAAAAAGTCGATATTCTCCCGCCCGTGATAACAGATCAACAAACTTTAGAACTGTTCCATACAAACGAATATATTCAAAAAGTTATCGAGCAATCAAAGTTTGGTGTCGGTTATCTCGATAATGGTGATACCCCTGCTTTCACCGGCATGTTTGAAGCGGCCAGTTTTGTTGCCGGCTCTGTGGTCGATGCCATCGACCAGTTGATGAGCGCGCACTATAAGAAAGCGTTTATACCCATCGCCGGTTTACACCATGCGCGACGCCATATCGCTGCCGGCTTCTGCGTGGTGAATGATTGCGGCATCGCCATCGAAACTTTATTCAAAAGATACGGCTTACAACGCATCGCTTACGTTGATATCGATGCACATCATGGCGATGGTGTGTTCTACAGTTTTGAAGACGACCCTCGACTGATCTTTATTGACATGCATGAAGATGGAAAGTTTTTATACCCTGGCACAGGCGCGATCACAGAAACCGGAAAAGGCGCCGCTGCTGGCACTAAACTTAACATCCCGATGCCGCCACAATCTGACGATGCGCTCTTCTTCAAGATGTGGCCACATGTTGAAAAGTTTCTGGAAAAACACCAGCCTGAATTCATCTTGTTCCAATGCGGCGCTGACAGCATCAAAGATGACCCGATCACGCACATGGAATATTCAGAAAAAGC
>JADFWF010000192.1 GCA_015222965.1 Pseudomonadota bacterium
AAATAGAACCCAGCAAAAAAGAAAAGCGCAAATACTGCAATGAAGCAAAGCAGGATCTCGCTGCGATTAACAGCCGGGGCCGTGTGCGCGAGATCAATGAAAAAGGTGAATACATCTATCTATCTGAACCAGAACGACAGCAGCGTATTTCAGATGCCAAAAAGAAGCAACGAGAATTCTGCCGTTAATTAATCGATATGCCGCTACTAGAACTGACCACTAATACAAAGATCGATAACTGCCCGCAGATTGCACAGCAGCTTTCAAAACTGGCCGCAGAGATCCTTGGCAAACCTGAAAGTTATGTGATGGTAAAAATCCAGCCTGCACAGATCCTGATATTTGCCGGCAGCGATGAACCTGCCGCACATGTGAAATTAAAAAGCCTGGGATTACCTGAGGGTACCACTGCAGATTATTCGTCGAAAATCTGTTTTTTCATCAGCTCAGAACTTGGCATAAACAGTGCACGTATCTACATCGAGTTTGCCAGCCCGGAACGTCATATGTGGGGATGGGATGGGAAAACGTTCTGAGGAACGTTTTAATGAAAAATGAATAATTAAAAGCTAAAAACAGTGTATTAGATTTGGCGGTGGTTATAAAATTCATTTTTCATTTTTCATTTTTCATTGTTTTTAAAAGTAGTAATTGTAATCCAGCGTCCAGTCTTCATCGTTAAAGAAATCATACTGCGTGCGCCTGTACATCGCTCGCACTGCATGATTCACCTGTAGATTATATTGCCATTGCAGCTTAGTGATTTTTTTATCCAGCTCAAACCCTGCTACCGCGTCATCTATTTCATAACTCAACATAAACTGGCTGGTTTTTAAATGATAGCGGATGCCCGCTTGCAGCCCAAGCAGAAGACTGTAACCTTTGTCATAACTCGAAGCCAGCTGCCACTCACCCATTAATAGAGCATAAGGTATCAATGCCTGTTGGCCGAAACTAACACCCGCACCGCCACGGCTGATAAAATTTCTAACTGACTCTGTTGCACTCATCTGGGTTCTATCAAATCGGAAATCGAACATCCATGAGATCGGTTTTCGCCATCGACGCATCGGGCTTAATGAGACCACATTAAACAGACTCAGACTTTCCAGCCTGAGATTGCTGGAGCCGTTACCGGTAAACCATTTAAAACGCGTATCAAAAACATTTATCGCTGCGCCATCGACATAACCCTGCGGCGCATCCAGCAGATCATGAAATGCCGGCCGAAACCTCAAGTCGATATACTGACGGGCATTCTGCTCACCATAACCCACAGCAGTACGTATCGAATCATGGCCTTTTTCCGGTGATATATTCGCTGGGTGCCTGGCT
Organism: Pseudomonadota bacterium; assembly: GCA_015222965.1. Lineage (GTDB taxonomy): Bacteria > Pseudomonadota > Gammaproteobacteria > SZUA-229 > SZUA-229. The sequence goes on from JADFWF010000192.1 coordinate 1,336, forward strand.
ATTACTTTAGGTGTTTCCAATACCGACAGGCCATTTATCAGCTGTAATATATTCTGTGCTTTTGCTGAATCAGCTTCGCCATCAAACTGCAGAATATTATAACTTTGTCTAAGGACCTCCAGCTTTTCAGCATCAGCACTTATAACTTGCAACTTATTACTTATTACTTATAATTTCTTTTTTACTCGAAACTTTATCCGAGACTATCTCTAAGATAAGATCTGATCCGTCATCATTATCCAGATAGAAATAATCATCAATCTGCGTTGCTAGCGAAGCACGGAATTTTTGTGACAGTATTAAACTGTTTTCATCAAGCGCACGAACAGTATCAACCGGTATCGCATAAACGGGGAAATCGTTTTTACCCGTCAATTGCAACTCCGGGCGCATGACATCGAGTAATGCCAGCAGACGGTATGAACAGTTCTCCCTGAAAAAATAATAATCAAAATCGATGCCCTTTACTTCCCAGACATGGCGCACCAGCTGTTCGATTTCATCCGCGGTAAAATCCAGTTGATACTCCCAGATGTCACGGTTTTCGATATTGTTATATTCCTGCACGGTTTCATAATAAGGTCTTGCTCGAAAGAACCCTTTGTAACCGCCAAAAAGACCCTTGCTGATGTAACTAACGAGATCATCACTCTGATCAACGCGTGCCGAATAATTTAAAGTCTGCGATAAAAGAACTGATTCATCCTCAGCATCAAAGCGCAGAAAGGTATGACCGAAGGTAGAACCCGGGTTATTCAGATACATCGAAGGAAAAACCAGGAAAAGTTTCTGATGAGAAATTCTCTTCATAAAAGCGTCCAGTTTCGGACACGATACATCATAGCCATCAGATAGATCTAACTGCTGCTTCAACCACCACCATCGCGCCGGGAACAGGCACTGCGCGTGGCCGTTTTCAGGCGCACGGAGAAAATGCATTATGTTGGCAACAAGTTCAGCATGCGGGTCAGATTTACCTTCCCCGTCAAGAAAAAATCGTTCGTCATCTGCCTGGCTGATAAACCGGCGTAACACGGTCTCTTGCTTGTAATGCAACAGGGCAAGCCAGGTTTCATGCTGTGCCAGGTGCAATTCTTCAGCCTGCTCAATCGCAGAATGAACAATATCGTCGCCTGGTATCACTGCATAAACACATTGAAACCCGCTGATCAAATACAGCAGCAAGGTCAGCCAATATTGTTTAAATTCGAGGCACATATTGTTCATATGTTGGTAAAATGCGTTCATTCTATCGAGTATATCTAATATGTATTTATCTAAATTTCAACTAACCACATTAAAAGAAACACCATCAGATGCCGAGATCACCAGTCATCAGCTGATGCTGCGCGCCGGTCTGATCCGAAAGCTGGCTTCCGGACTCTACACCTGGCTACCACTGGGCCTGCGCATCATGCGTAAAGTCGAAAACATCGTTCGTGAAGAGATGGACAACTGTGGCGCACTGGAAGTTCTGATGCCCGCAGTACAACCCAGTGAACTATGGCAGGAATCTGGCCGTTGGGAACAATATGGTCCTGAGTTATTGCGCATGACTGACCGCCATGGCAGGGATTTCTGCTTCGGCCCAACGCATGAAGAGATCATCACCGACATGGCGCGAAAAGAACTTTCCAGTTATAAACAGCTGCCGGTAACTTATTACCAGATACAGACAAAATTCCGTGATGAGGTAAGGCCGCGTTTTGGTGTGATGCGTGCGCGTGAATTCATCATGAAAGACGCTTATTCATTCCACAGCAATCAGGAAAGTTTACAGGCGACCTATGATCTTATGTACCAGGCATACAGTAAAATCTTCACACGCCTGGGACTGGAATTTCGTGCAGTGATGGCTGACAGTGGCTCTATCGGCGGCAACAGTTCACATGAGTTTCATGTACTTGCCGATTCTGGCGAAGATGCTATCGCCTTTTCAAGTGAAAGTGATTACGCGGCAAATGTCGAAAGAGCTGAAACACTGCCGGCGACAACACCTCGCCCCGCGCCCACAGCAGAGATGAGCACTGTTGATACGCCTGACCAGCACAGCATCGAAGATATCAGTCAGTTTCTGTCTGTTCCAGCGACACGCTGTTTGAAGACTTTACTGGTCGAAGGAAGTGAGGAAGGCTCTGTTGTTGCATTGGTATTACGCGGTGATCATGAGCTCAATGAGATAAAAGCTGAGCACCTCGATGACGTCGCATCACCACTTTGTTTTGCCAGTGATGAACAGATCAAACAGGCTGCCGGTTGTTCTGCAGGTTCACTGGGACCAGTCGGTTTGAAGATAAAAGTCATTGCTGATCATGCAGCAATGGAATGCGCTGATTTTGTCTGCGGCGCAAATGAAGATAGCAAACACCTGACCGGTGTTAACTGGGAACGTGACTGTCCTGCGCCTAATTCAGCAGATCTAAGAAACATCGTCGAAGGTGATAACAGCCCGGATGGCAAAGGCACTTTATCCATCGTCCGCGGTATCGAAGTCGGCCATATCTTCCAGCTTGGAAAAAAATACTCGAAAACGATGAATGCCACCGTGCTCGACGAAAACGGAAAAGCCACCATCATGACCATGGGTTGTTATGGTATCGGTGTAACACGGATCGTCGCCGCTGCTATCGAACAGAACCATGATGAAAATGGCATTATCTGGCCAGACAGTCTCGCACCATTCGATGTTGCGATCGCACCCATCAATATGCAGAAATCTGAAGACGTGAGCAATGCTGCCAGCAAACTCTATGATGAACTGACGGCGGCAGGTCTGGACGTTCTGTTGTATGACGAAAAAGCACGTTTAGGCGGCATGCTGGCAGACCTGGATCTGATCGGCATTCCACATCGCATCGTCATCGGTGATCGCGGGCTGAAAGAGAATAAAGTGGAGTACAAAAAACGCGATGCGGATGAGAGTCAGGATATTGCCGTTGATAACATCGTTGATTTTTTAACTAAAAACTAAAAGCACATTGATACAGATGGACACAAACAACATTTAAGTTTGTTATAGCGTAGGTCGGGCATTGCCCGACAGACCATAGCCGATAGATATGCCGCAACGGTGGGCAATGCCCACCCTACAAAAACTCATGGTTTTAATTTGTGTTCATTTTCGCCCATCTGTGGACATAAGTTTTTTTATGTATATATTTAATACATGATTACACGTTTAACCACTTCGATATTTTTATTCATCATCAACATACTTGCTATCACGCAGGTGTATGCCGACAATCAAACAGTCGACCCCAAACTTCGCCTGTTACTAACCGAAGCCATCAACTCATCAGAAAGTTTTGACGATCGTTTTCATGCGGAAGTCTGGTTAGTCGATATGTCTACTCGTCTGCAACGTTATGTGAAGGATGAAAAGATACGTCTACTCATGCTCAAACAAATTCATCTCGAAGCATCAAGATCTGAGCTGCAGCCTGAACTGGTACTTGCATTGATAGAAGTAGAAAGCCATTTCGACAGCTACGCCATTTCAAAATCCGGTGCCCAGGGTATGATGCAGGTCATGCCCTTCTGGCTGAATGAAATCGGCCACCCTGAAGATAACCTGATCGATATAAAAACCAACCTGCGTATGGGGTGTACGATATTGAAGTATTATATGGACATGGAAAAAAATAACCTGCATAAAGCACTTGCCAGATACAACGGCAGTGCCGGCTCAAAAGTCTACAGTAATAAAGTGTTAATCGCTTTACAGAGGCACTGGTATCAATCATAACCGGTATGCTTATAAATGAATAACTGGCGGCAACTTTTACCAGAACTGGAAAAGTCAGCGGATGACATCATCTGTCAGTTATTCGATAACTCACTCGTTGTTACTTTAGAAAAAGATAGCACCGTATTTCACCAGGGTGATGCATGTAGCAATTATCTGATCATCCTCGACGGCAAGGTTAAAGTATTTACCCGTGCTGAAAATGGTCGGGAGATTTTACTTTATCGATTGTTTACAGGTGACTCCTGCGTATTAACGACATCATGTTTATTTGGCAATAAAAACTACCCGGCAGAAGGAAAAACCGAAACAGCCGTCACCGCCCTGGCGATTCCAGCAACTCAATTCAATGAGGCCCTGCAGCAGTCAACCACCTTTAGAGAAATGGTTTTCTCTGCATTCTCATCACATCTAAGTGACCTGATAACGTTGGTTGAAGAAGTTGCTTTCGGTAAAGTTGATGTGCGCCTGGCAAAACTATTACTCAGTCAGTGTGACGATGAAAACACTTTTACATCAACCCATCAAAACATCGCAACAGAACTAGGAAGCGCACGCGAAGTCATCAGCCGCCAACTAAAAGACCTCGAATCTAAGGGTTATATATTAATCAACCGCGGCAGTATTAATATTATAGATCCAACGGCTTTACAAGATATCGCCAATTCTTAGATCCAACGAAATCTATAATGGCTGTTATCTGTCGTGGGTGAACCCGCAATTTCGTACTAAACCATCCAGTTAATTTCTGACTGCCCCTGCTGCACCAGGAAATGGTTAATCTTCGAAAACGGACGACTGCCAAAAAACCCGCGGTAGGCTGATAAGGGTGACGGATGTGGCGAGCGAATCACCATGTGGCGAGAGGCATCGATCACCCCACCTTTTTTCTGTGCATAAGCACCCCAGAGCACAAAAACCACGGGGCGGTCAAGCGCGTTGACCACCGAGATAACTTTATCAGTAAATATTTCCCAGCCCTTTCCCTGGTGTGAATTTGCCTGCCCCTGTTCAACGGTTAAAACGCTGTTAAGCAATAACACACCTTGCTTCGCCCATTTCTGCAGATTACCGTTTTGATTATTTATTCCAAGATCATCATTTAGTTCCTTGAAAATATTTACCAGTGATTTGGGGATTGGCCTGACCTCAGGTCTAACCGAAAAACACAGGCCGTGAGCGTGCCCCGGTGTCGGGTATGGGTCCTGCCCCAGGATCACCACCTTAACCTGATCCAGTGGCGTACTGTTTAACGCGTTAAACCACAGGGATGAGTGTGGAAAAATAACTTTACCTTTATCTTTCTCCTCACGCAAAAAATCTCTAAGCGATAACATGTAATCTTTATCAAACTCCGGCAGCAACAGATCTGCCCAGCTTTCATCAAAAGGTAGCGAATCTTTTTTTATCATTATTATTCATGTCATATTTTTCTGCATTGCAGAAAGTTATTGTCAGGAGTTAGGACTAAATATCACAAAGAGGCATTATACTCTCTATAATTTACACACCGGTATTTGACCGCAGAGATAATTTGCGTCAGAGTAAAAGCTAATGGCAGTCCCCTTCAGTAATATTTCTCAAACGTCTCCTTTGCAGAATTTTTTCTTTACATGGTAGTCATATCAGATGTCGGCTATGTAGTTCCGGCAGACTACAAAACCTCGTAATTCTACTAACTGAAATACTGAACAATCTGACACCCACAAACTAGTTATATTCAAATGTGACATTGTCACTGACTATTTAATTAGCAATAGCTAATATACCTGCGTCTTACAATTTAACTGGAGTTTTATTATGTGTAATGTTGGTGGAATCGATCGTATCGTTCGTATTATTGCGGGTTTATTTTTAATCAGCCTGGTGTTTTTTGGTGAGCAGATTATCGGACAGAATGTTGTCTGGGGCTGGGTTGGTATCGTTCCTTTAGCAACGGGAACATTTAAGTTTTGCCCTGCTTACAAAATATTTGGTCTTAAGACCTGTTCAGCAAAATAATTTGTAGCAATTGAAGACTTTGCACGATGTAGGTTTTTCGGGCAAAGTTCTCAAATTTTGATGTTAGTCACGGACGACTTCATCTAAATATATTACAATTACCCCTATGTTGAATGTTTTCAAAATAGTGTGTATTTAGATGTGTAATGTAAATGGTCTTGGTCAGTTTTTAAGGATTCTATTCGGGCTTATTCTCGTCGTCCTCGCCTGGTTTGGTCCTCAGACATCCATACTGAACTTTGAATTGATGTATCTGTGGAAATTTGGCTGGATTGGCTTAATTCCACTAATATCAGGGGTTGCGGCTTTCTGCCCGATCTATGCCGTTCTAGGCTTTGGTCATAAACACCACGACCAGAAGAAATAGTCTACGACTTAATAATTTATTCTGACGGCCTGTAACACTTCACCGGTATGCGGGTTTTCTGCGAACGCGACAATGCTTAAATCATCTCTTTTCCACTCTGGCTGGAGCACGACTATCTGTTCTCTGCTCCGCTGATTTTTCGGTTTGCTCTGAAAAAATGGCCCTAAAAATTGCCTTACCACATAATCATGATGTAATTGCTCGCCTTCATTTTCACCATCATTTACATCACTGGCTAAATTATTCTCAATGATAACCAGGTAAAAACCGACATCTTTAATCTTGCTTGCTGAAATATCGGTTGTTAAATTCAGCTGTAATTTATCAGTAGATTTCTGAGCTGGTAAAAGGTGAGCTGTTAACACAAGATCGACCGTTGATTTCTGCTTCGCCAGTTTATTTACATCTTCACTGAATGTTACATAACTACGGTAATTATCACCAGACATGACAAACTGCGGTGTATAAACCGTTGATTCATTCTTTTTGTGCGCCAGCTCCCGTTGGCGTTCATCATACTGTTTATTTGCAAATTGATCTTTCCAGCCGATGTAGTCCCAATAGGTCACATGGAATGCCAATGGGATTAGCTGTTTATCACTGATTCCGGCTGCTTTTAGCTCACTTAAAAAACGATCAGCAGGTGGGCAGCTGCTACAGCCCTCAGAAGTATAGAGCTCTAATAAAACAACCCTGTTATCAGGGCTAACCGCTGTTTTAACATCGTTGACGTCTACAACAGTATCAACATTATTTGCCTGAGCATTAACTACAAGCACAAATAAAACGGGGAATAATATTTTTTTCATAATCGCTGTGACAGGTGATTTTAGAAAAAATCCCCTCATTCAAAAATGTAGGCAATTACGATGTCCATTACGTTTGTATTACTGTGTCCACCCTGTACGATGTCATTGGTTGCCATTAAAACAACACCAGCATTGGCTTTATCTATCTCCTGCTGCATATCAAAACCCATCTTGCGAGCTTTTAACGCGGTATACATCGAGACCATTCCACCAGCACAATTTGAATTGCCGTCAGCACCGTCTGTGCCTGCTGCCAGCAGATGCAAATTCGGGTGATCGGCAAGATTACTGGCAAAGGCCAGTGCCAGCGTTAGATTTCGCCCGCCTACGCCGGGCTTCTCAGGTAAACAGACCGTGGTTTCACCACCCCAGATATGTATGCCTGGCTCAGCTGTAGACAATATAGTATAAAGACTGTCGGCTACTTCGCAGCTATCACCTTCAAGAAATTCTTCATAGATAAAACTTTTTAGACCTTCGGCTTTTGCCACCTCATGCACTGACTGCATGGCAAGGTTTATGTTTCCGATGATATGTGTTTTCACAGATACAGCAGACTTTCCCGTGTCTTTACCCTGCTTAGAGCTGAACGTACTCAAGAATTCGTCAGCTTCTGGCACCGTTGACGAATGGACCAATAGACCAGAACCGATAAATTCCGCCCTGTCACCTTTTACGTCAGAGAGGATTAACTGGGTAACCGAAGAAGCATTGACACTGTCGAGCAAGCCACCGCCTTTTATTTTTGAAAACTGTTGGCGCCAGGCATTTATCTGATGTATATCTTTACCACTAGATAACAGGTATTGATTGATTTCCTGCAACTGTTCGAGATTAATACCATCTACCGGCACTTCGACCAGTGACGATGCACCCCCGGAGATCAAAAATAGTACTTCATCACCAGCGTTCAAACCAGCCAGGAAATTGAGCAGGGTGTTTCCTGCGCCGATAGAACGTTCGTCAGGCACCGGATGGGATGATGCCACACAGTTTATATATTTATTTCTTGTTAGTTGTCGGGTAATCTTCGATGGCGGACAGATCAATAGTGATTTTTTTATTTTTGGCGCACAATCCAGAGCGCCCTGTAACATCGCAGCAGCTGCCTTACCTATAGCGACGCAATGTGTGAACTGTTTCCTGTTATCTGCTGACTGGCGAAACCACTGGTTGACCAGGTAACGACCATCAACCGCATCCAGTGCGGTATCGTACAACATGACAAGTAATTCGCGTGCGGTAAGTTCGGTCATAATTAAACCAGTATAAAAGATTCACCGCAGAGGCGCGGAGA
>JADFWF010000193.1 GCA_015222965.1 Pseudomonadota bacterium
CGTCGAAGGTGGGGCGCAATTAACGATGTACAATGACCTGGGGAAAAACAAAGGGCACTGCACAATCGGTGTTGGCCACCTTGTTCATAAAGGTATATGTAATGGAGTTATACCCAGTGAAAAACCTTATCTTAAAGGCATATCAGTCACACACGCTAAAAAGCTGTTGAGAACTGATCTCGCCATCGCAGAAAGCGCCATTAATGGCGCAATAACAGCTCCACTCACTCAAAATCAATATGATGCTCTGGTTTCATTCGTATTCAATGTTGGTGTTACGGCATTTAAGTATTCCACGTTAAAAAAATATATAAATTCAAAACAGTATAAGAAAGCATCTACTGAATTTCTTGTGTGGAATAAAATGACTATTTCTGGAGTTAAAAAAGTTGTTACAGGTTTAACTAACCGAAGAATAGCTGAAAAAGCATTGTTTGATAAGGTGACTCCATGAAATATACAATCTTCATATTTGCATTTATGTCACTAAATGCATGCGCTACAACTACAGATTGTCACGAAAAGCTCACCCAAACTGAGATGACCAATTGCGCTATTACAAAATTAAATCGGCTTGAAAACAAACTTGATAAAAACATTGCCAAAATCAGCAGCATACTTGGAAAAGATAATAAATTCGATTTAGCCAATAAAAATTGGTTGAGCTATCGCGATGCACATTGTGAAAGCATATCGAACATCTATATGGGCGGCAGCCTTCACAAATTTGTAATTACCGAATGCAAAGCTAAAGAAACTGCTTTAAGACTAAAATCATTAGAAGATGACTATAACGATACTATTAGCATTATTACAAAAGGTGCTCCATAGCGCTAACAACAAACAGGGGCAGACCAATTATGACTTAGGCCCGCCTGATCAGAAAATAAAACATCTCATCCATTTCTCCCTGCTCGACAAGCTGTAGGTCTCTCTGTCGGCAGAATGCAGGGATATCGCTCTGCAAGGCCTGTTTTTTTGATACCGCTAACAAAGTCTGTCCTGACTGTAACACTTCGAGTGCGTCATTCAGTTTTGAAAATGGCACGGCACAGTCGCTACCGGAGATATCGACAAAAAGATCGCAGGGAATAGAATCGAAGTCAATCATTCAGATAACCATCAAAAGGTAAAATCGACTGGTTTAAGGTTTTCTTTGGTCTTGTCAAAATCCGACCATAAGGCCGCATAAGTGGTGCCGGTTTCCGGATGTTTCAGCCCGGGCGCAATCTCGGCCAGCGGCCATAGCACGAAAGCATTTTTCAGGATTTCGCCACGCGGCAGCTTCAGACCATTTTCATCGATCTGCAGGTCATCGTATAACAACAGATCCAGGTCCAGTGTCCGTGAGGAAAACTTCGGGCCGCTGCGGTCTCTGCCGTTGGCATCTTCGATATCACGCAGGATCTGGTTGGTCTGGTGAACGGGTGTTGTTACTTCGCAGGCGATGACCATATTATAGAATGCGTCACCCTCAAAGCCGACCGCATCACTCTCGTACACAGAGGACAGAACCAGCGCACCGAAGGCTTCTCTCAGTGCGCTCACCCCCACCCGGGTGTTTTCTTCACGGTTGATATTACTGCCGAGACTGATATAGATGGTAGCCATTAACGCTTAACTTTCCATGCCTATATTCTGGCCGCGGCTGCGCTCGATGATGACGCCCACCGAGCGTGAACCGGTGACGGCGCCCAGTTTGCTGAGTTTCAGCCGACACCAGGGCACATCGAAGTCATTCAGGATAATCTCGACCAGCCGTTCTGCCAGTGTTTCGACCAGCTGAAACTGGCTTTTCTCGGTGAATGCGATCAAGGATTTGGCTACCGCCTTGTAATTCAATGCATCGTCGATATCTTCGGTCGATGCCGGTTTTCGGTTATCAGCTTCCATCTCGATATCCAGCGCGATGGTCTGTTTTATCTCACGCTCCCAGTCGTAGATACCGATAATGGTATCGATGCGCAAATCTTCAATAAAAACAATATCATGAGGCATTAAACAATCTCTAAATGGATCTTTGAAAAGCGTATTATACATGTCTGGCAATGGTAATAAATGGCCCTTAACGGCTAGAAGCGGACAGTCAAAAGATTATTCACCGCCGAGGCGCAGAGACGCCGAGAAAAACAATATTTCATATGTAAC
>JADFWF010000194.1 GCA_015222965.1 Pseudomonadota bacterium
CTATCCGATACCGTGCTAGCCAACCCGGAGATGGCATACATCTCGCGTTATGCATTGGGCCGCGACTACCACAAGGTAATGCGAAAGCGATTGCAGAAACTGGCGGACAAGATTAAAAGCTCTATCGGAGACTTTGGCCATCGCGCTTTTGTTGATAGTGCACCCGTATTGGAGAAAGCGCTGGCAGAAAAATCAGGCCTTGGCTGGATAGGCAAACACAGTAATCTGATCAATCAAAAAGCCGGGTCGTGGTTTTTTCTTGGTGAGATCTACACCGACCTGCCATTACCTGTTACCGAGCATACCACTGAAGAGCACTGCGGAAGCTGCACCACCTGTATCGATATCTGTCCGACCAAAGCTATTGTTGCACCTTATAAAGTTGATGCCAGACGCTGTATCTCATATCTGACCATCGAACTGCACGGCAGCATCCCGGTCGAATTTCGCAAGGACATCGGCAACCGCATCTATGGTTGCGATGACTGCCAGTTGTGCTGTCCATGGAATCGCTTCTCACAGCCCACCACCGAAGAAGATTTTTTTACTCGTCATCCGCTCGATGCACCGGATCTGATCGAGTTATTTAGCTGGACTGAAGAGACATTTTTAAAAAATACGGAAGGCTCTGCCATACGCCGCATAGGTTATTTACGTTGGCTGAGGAATATTGCAGTGGCATTGGGTAATGCACCTGCATCTAAAAAGACAGTTAATGTATTACAGCAGAAAAAACTTGAATTCAGTGATAATGAAATGCTGGCCGAGCATATTGATTGGGCTTTGGCGCGCCAGCGCGCAATGAAAAATGAAAAATGAAAAATGAAAAATTTTGACGCCCTTTACGGTTATGCGCAACACCTCAATTTTAATCCTAACTAGACACAAAAAAATCCACGCCATAGGCATGGAAACCATTTTTCGTTTTTCATTTGCTGAAATTTTCTAATCAGAAAATTTCAAAAGCATGCAGTAATTAATCAAGTTATTGGTCGAATCATCATAACGAGTAGTATTTTCTCTACCAGCCAGTTCGTCTTGAATATCACTGGCCAGCTGTTTACCGTACTCCACACCCCACTGATCAAAAGAGTTAATATCCCAGATCACACCTTGCACAAAAACTTTGTGTTCATACATGGCCAATAACGCGCCCAGTGTTCTGGGGTCTAGCGTTTCGAACATGATCGAATTGGTCGGTTTGTTGCCTTCAAAAATCTTATGCGGCAAAACATCTTTGATGACCTCTTCTGAGCAACCACTGGCTTCTAATTCAGCACGTGCTTCTGCTTCGGTTTTACCTTTCATCAGGGCGCGTGTCTGCGCAAAAAAGTTGGCCAATAAAACACTGTGCTGGTCACCTAAAGGGTTCTTGCTGCGCGCCGGAACCAGGAAATCCGCAGGCACAGGTTTTGTCCCCTGATGCAATAACTGGAAAAAAGCGTGCTGGGCGTTACTGCCGGTTTCACCCCAGATGATCGGGCCGGTCAGATAGTCTACGCGCTCGCCCTGGCGGTTGATGGTCTTGCCATTACTTTCCATATCGAGCTGCTGCAGATAAGCTGGAAGACGTCGCAGATACTGGTTGTAGGCCATGATGGCGTGGCTTTGCGCGTCAAAAAAGTTGTTATACCAGACGCCGAGCAAAGCCAGGATGATCGGCATGTTTTTTTCGACCGGTGCAGATTTGAAGTGCATGTCCATCGCGTGTGCGCCATCAAGAAAGTCTTCAAAATGATCCATACCCAGGTAAAGCGCGATAGGCAGTCCGATGGCAGACCACAGTGAATAACGCCCACCTACCCAGTCCCAGAACTCGAACATATTTTCTTCCAGGATGCCAAATTCGGTTGCCGCTTTTTTATTGGTCGTTACCGCAACAAAGTGTCGCGCCACCGCCTTTTCATTGCCCGTGGTTTCAACAAACCACTGCCGCGCGCTCTGCGCATTCAACATAGTTTCCTGCGTAGTAAAGGTCTTTGAAGAAACAACAAACAGGGTTGATTCAGGCTCGACAAATTTCAAGATTTCAGTCAGATGGGTTGGGTCGATATTCGATACAAAATGCACATTCATACCGCGTTGCGCGAAAGGTTTCATCGAATCACAGACCACATGCGGCCCAAGGTCGGAACCACCGATACCAATATTAACCACATCGGTGATCAGCTGGCCGCTGTATCCACGCAGATGCCCGCCACGCACCCGTTCGGTAAAATAGCGGATCTGTGCCAGCACACGATTAATCTTCGGCATGACATTTTCGCCATCGACATAAACCGGGGTATTACTGCGATTTCTCAGCGCGGTATGTAGTACCGGGCGGAACTCGGAGATATTGATGGGTTCGCCAGAAAACATCTTGTCACGCCAGTCCTCCACACCGGTTTCTTTCACCAGGTCGCACAATAAACGAAAAGTCTCATCATTGATTCGATTTTTTGAAAAATCCAGCAGGATATCATCCATCTGCGTGCTGAATTTTTTGAAGCGTTCATTATCCTGTTCAAACAAATCGCGCATCCGAACATCTTTTATCTGTTCAAAATGCGCTTCAAGCGCTTTCCATGAAGCAAGTTCGGTTAATTTCGGCATATCAATATTTTTATCGTTTTATTAACTTATAAGATTAGTTCAATTTAGGCGATTAACCAGCTCTGAACCCGCTTGAAAGCTAGGCATTGTACGTGTTTTCCCACTACCTGACGAGAAACCATGCATCTATTTCCATAAAAATCCCCCAAGTATCAGCAAATTCTTAAATACGGTATAATTGCCCGCTTTGTGTAACCACACAGTAACGTACTGTAACCCTTACAGCCCATGAACCAGCCTATGAACGATCCGTTAGATTCAACCGCAAACGATCAAGACAGCAATAAACTTGCTGGCCTGCTAAACACCGCAACCACCGACAAGCAGCTGCGCGCCAAAGTCAAACTGTTTGGTAACCTGCTGGGCAATGTGCTGCTGTCGAATGCAGGCTCAAAAGTTTACGATGCCGTAGAAAAGTTACGTGTCGGTTTTATCGAACTGCATAAACAGGAAGACGAACAGAAGCGCGAACGATTGATGACACTGATCGCTTCGCTGGATGAAGATACACTCACCCAGGTGGTGCGTGCATTCAGTACCTACTTTAGCCTGGTCAATGTCGCCGAAGAGGCTTCCCAGTTGCAGCTGCGCCGACGCCAGATACGCAAAGGTGACGAGTTATGGATCGGCTCTTTTGACTCGGCATTGCGCAACTTCACCGACATGGGCATGTCTGCCGAACGTCTGCAGACCCTGCTCGACCGACTGGCATATATCCCAGTCATCACCGCGCACCCGACCGAAGCGAAACGTCGCAGCATACTGTATGCGCTGCGCCGGATATTCCTGACCAATGAAAAATTGAGTGATACCCGCCTCGGCAAAAGCCAGCGTCAGGACGTTATCACTGAACTGGAGACACAGATCCAGATCTTATGGCGCACCAATGAAGTCAGAGAAAACCGTCCACAAGTGCGAGACGAGATCAAAAACGGCATTTACTACTTCAAAGAAAGTCTGTTCGATGCCGTTCCTGTGGTCTATCGTAATCTGGAAGACCGAATCAGGGACCATTACCCGACCGCACAAATTACCGTGCCCAGTTTCCTAAAATTTGGTTCGTGGATCGGCGGCGACCGTGATGGCAACCCGAATGTCACCCCTGAAACAACAGAACTGGCTCTTCGTTTACAGTCTAGAACCACGCTGCAAGAATATATCAAACGTCTAAACATCGCTTTCACGCACCTGACACATTCTGATCAATTCACCACCCCAAGCCGTGAATTCACCGAGAGTCTGAACGATGATGAAAACCTGCGCTTTGAGGTGTTTACTAACAACCCGTTGTCTTACACGCATTCACCGTACCAGCGAAAAATTGCCTTCATGCGTTTTCGCATACAGCAAAATCTGAGTAAAACACGTACATTGATTGCTGATGAAACAGCTGATACCAGCAAGTATGCCCATGGATACAAATCAGAAGAAGACTTTTTAGTCGATCTACGGCTGATCCGTGATTCCTTACACAGCCACGGTGACCAGAAAATAGCTGACCTCGCGGTCAAAGATCTGATCCGACTGGTCGAATCCTTCGGATTCTACCTGATGCATCTTGATGTCAGACAGGAATCCACACGGCACACTGAGGCGGTCGCAGAGATCCTGCAGCAGAGCAATACCTTTATGGACTACGACAGTCTGGATGAAGCAACGCGCATAAAACTGCTCTCTGACCTGATCCAGCACCAATGTGAAGGCATCAAATTTGATCCGGCTTTGCTCAATGAGGCAAACAAAGAAACACTGGACGTATTTAACGTCATCGAAAAAATGCATGGCGAGATAAGCCCGCATGCTTTCGGCGAATACGTTATCTCGATGACACACCAGGCCAGCCACGTATTAGAGGTGATGCTGCTCGCTACCATCGTCGGACTCGCTGGCCGGGAAGCAGGCAAGGCCGATGGCGAATGGTTCTGCAAAATTAATATTTCACCGCTATTTGAAACCATCGAGGACCTCAACCACATCGAAAGCGTATTGACGCAGCTATTCGATGACGAAACCTATAGAACCCTGCTGAGCTCTTCGGGCAACCTGCAGGAAGTCATGCTGGGCTATTCAGACTCCTGTAAAGACGGCGGCATACTGGCGTCTTCCTGGCAGTTGTTTGAAGCACAGCAAAAAGCCATGAACCTCGCTGACTCTCACCAGATCGACTGCCGCCTGTTCCATGGACGCGGCGGCACCATCGGCCGCGGCGGCGGCCCAACACACGAATCCATCCTCTCACAGCCGGAAGGCACCGTGCACGGCCAGATAAAATTCACCGAACAGGGCGAAGTTTTATCCAATAAATACAGCAACCCGGAAACGGCAGTTTATGAATTAACACTGGGAGTAACCGGTTTGATGCTGGCCAGCCGGTACCAGATCCTTCCCGGGGTATCGACAGCCACCGAGGAAAACATGGCCATCATGCGTGAGATCATGGCTTACGGTGAAAGCAGCTACCGGCAGTTAACCGAGAGTACCGAAGGTTTCCTCGACTATTTTTATGAAGCCACACCGGTCAGCGAGATCGCCTTGATGAACATCGGCTCTCGCCCTTCACACCGCAAAAAAGGTGACCGCTCAAAATCATCGGTTCGCGCCATCGGCTGGGTCTTCGGCTGGGCACAGTCCAGGCAGACGCTACCCGCCTGGTATGGCATCGGCACAGCCCTGCAGCAGTGGATCGGTGATGATGACTCCCGTTTGCAGAAATTACGCGATATGTATCAGCACTGGCCCTATTTCAAAGCCCTGCTCAGTAATACTGAGATGGCTCTATATAAAGCCGACATGCGAACGGCTAAAGAATACTCGGAATTATGTCTTTCAGAAGATACCGGTAAACGTATCTATGAAATGATCAGAGACGAACATGACCGCACGCTGGAGATCACCCTGAAAGTCGCTAACATGGCGCACTTGCTGGATGACATCCCACCGCTGGCACTGTCATTGATGCGCCGCGACCCGTACCTCGATCCATTGAACCATATACAGATCAAACTGCTAAAACGTTATCGTGACGAGTCACTGAGTGATGAAGAACGAGCAAAATGGCTGAACCCATTATTACGCAGTATCAATGCCGTTGCGGCCGGTATGCGCAATACCGGTTAAAACAGGTCGTTGGTCTTTCGTCGTTAATCGTTCGTCAAAAGACCAAAGACAAATGACGAAAGACCAACGACCTCTTTCCCCGCCCGCATGACATATATCAACTGATATATCACCAGCATTGCTACAATCGCGCGATGGATACAATGACAGTGATTGTGGGCGGTGCACTAGTTGCGATGGTTTCGTGGTTTATGCTGCGCCTGACGTACACGATCGCGATCAATCTCATCAATGGTCGAAAATTTCACCATGCACTCGACCAGGAATTCAGCAAGCTGCGATTAAATAAAATGCTTTCTGCACTTGGCATCAACAAGACTGATTACATCTACCAATCCAGTGTTGGAGACATACAACGACAGATGAAAAGTTGTTCAGACTGTAACAATACTGATGAGTGCGACGAGAAATTAACCACGCC